>DASTOI010000826.1:0-2591 GCA_035762585.1 Myxococcota bacterium | reverse complement strand
GTCCGAAACCGGGAGACGCGTCTCGAGGAACGCCGCGTACTTCTCTGCCGCCGCGGCGAGCCGCTGCGCCGCGGCGAGCGTTTCGGCGCGCTGCGGGTCGTCGCCGAGCGGCGCCAGCGCGAGCGGCAAGTCATCTCTCAGGAAGCGCACGCCGCCGCGCGAGACGCTGAGCGCGACCTCGAGGCCCGCGCGCGGCAGCACCGGCTCGAGCTGCTGCTCGCCGAGCGCGAGCACGCGCACGCCGGCGTTCGCGTGCGCCGCGAACGCGCGCGCCCGCTCGGCGAGCGGCGCGTAATCCTTCGCGACGTAGGGCGCGACGTGGAGCGGGTAGGTGTAGAAGCGCGGATCGCGCTGCGGCGCGCGGCGCACCTCGAGCGCGAAGCGCAGATCGCGCGCCAACTGAAGCCACGCCGCGCGCTCGACGCGCTCGAGCTTCGAGAGCGCGGCCACATCGAACGCGGCGAGCGCGCTCTCGACGCCGCGCGCCCACGCGAGCGCGTCGCGAATTCCCGCGGCGTCGGGAAACGAGAGCTTGCCGTCGCCCGAGTGGTCGCCGAGCGCGACGGCGGTCTCGGGCGCGAGGCGGAACAGCTGTGCGAGCAAGTCGTCCGAGACCGTGCGGAAGCCCGGCGCGGGCGGAGTCTCGGGCCGCGGAGCCAGCGCGCTCTCGCCGCAAGCGAGCGCGAGCGAGAGACCCAAGCACGCAGCGAACGCGCGTTTCACGCGACCTCCTTCTCGAACGCGTAGGTCGCGCTGCGCACGTCCGCGAGCACCGCCGGCGCCCAGGTCGCGCACGCCTCGCCCGCTCGCGCGAGCGCGGGGGCGAGCGCGGGCAGCTCATCCTGCGTGAGCGCGAGAAACGTTCGCGACGCGAGCGCGCGCTCGACGCGCTCGCAGACGAAGGCGACCTCGGCGTAGGACTCCGGCAGCGGCGCAGCGTGCAGCCGCATGCACACCGCCTGCAGCGCCGCGCTCGATGCGGGCGCGGCGCCGCTCGTCCCCAATAACTCGCCGGCGCGGTTCAGAGCGGCGCGATACGTCTCGGGCACGCCCACTGCGCGCGCGAGCCAGCCGTCGAGCAGCAGCTCGTTCGCGACGTGCGCGACGCCGCGCGCCGGGCCGCGCCGCACGCCGCGCGCCTCGAGCGCCGCGCTGAGCTCGCCGCAGCGCGCGGCGAACACGCGATGCGCGTGGAACGCGGCGTCGCTCGCGTGGTGGAAGCGCACGCCGGCGCCGAGCGCGCCATCGATCTCGGCGCGGACCCGCACGCGCGCGAAGCCGCACAAGTCGGGCAGCATCGCGCCGAGCACGAACGCCGGCTCGGCGCGCAGCTCGTGCGCGAGCGCGGCGTGGGCGAAGAAGTTCACGGGCCGCAGGTTCGCGAAGCCCCGCGGTGCGCGCGAGCATGGCGCGATGGCGAACGTCACGATCGAGCTCCACATCGGCGCGCCACCAGCCGACGCCGTTGCGCTGCGCCGGCGCGTGTTCATCGAAGAGCAGGGGGTGCCGGAGGCCGACGAGCTCGACGGCTTCGACTCCGCGTGCGCTCACTTCCTCGCGCGCGACGGCGCGGGCCGCCCGCTCGGCTGCGCGCGCCTGCGCGCGTACGGGGCGAAGCACAAGGTCGAGCGCGTCGCCGTGCTTCCGGAGCTGCGCGGCAGCGGCCTCGGCCGCGACCTGATGACTGCGATCGAAGCGCACGCCCGTGCGCTCGGCCAGCGCGAGCTGGTGCTGCACGCGCAGGCTCCGGTCGTCGCGTTCTACGAGAAGCTCGGCTGGACGAGCGTCGGGCCGCGCTTCTTCGAGGCGGGCATCGAGCACCAGAAGATGGAGAAGCGGCTCGCCTAACACGCCGCGGCGGGTGGCCTCACGTCACGGCGAAGTCGTGAACAGCCCGCGCGCCGCGCGCAATCCGCATTGCTGGTAGCGGTGATAGGCGCCCGCCGCGGCTTCGCGTACGTCGCTCGGCGGAGCACCGCTCGCCCATGCGCGGATCGCAGCGTCCAGCGTGTAGGCCTCGGGCGCCATCAAGCCGGTCGTGAGCAGCAGCGGGTGCGCGCCGGCCGCGGCTAGGTGATCGGAGAAGTACGCGCGGCTCGAGCACGCGAGCACGATTGCGCTGCGTGGGGTGCCGCGTCCGGCCGCGGGCGTTGGAACGCTGAAATCCATCAGGCCGTCGTGCCCGACGAACGCGACCAAGTGCGCGGCGCCTCCAGCCGAGATCTCGCGCTCACTTCCGCCGCGTTCGAAGTGGATCACCGCGCCGGCGCGTCCCGCGGACATCTCGAGAAAGCTGCGGATCGCGGGCTCGATCTGCGCGCCGTCCCACGCCTCGGCGACGACGTAGACGGGCACCGTCTTCGAGCCGCGTGCGACCTCGGCGAAGAACAATGCGCGCTCGAGAACGCGCGCGTCGCTCGGCTTCTCCGCCGCGAGCGCCTGCCAGCCGTTGCGTGCGAAGTAGGAGCGTACTCCGTAGAGCGCACCCCAATACAAGTTCGAGCGCGGATCCCGCCCGTTTCCCAGCTGCTGCGGCACCGGCACGATGCCTTGATGCTCGTTGTCGCAGAGAGCGACGACGACGTGCGCGA
>DASTOI010000825.1:0-3228 GCA_035762585.1 Myxococcota bacterium | reverse complement strand
CGGCCTCGCCGAGGGCGACGAGGTTCGGCTGCAATGACGATCTCATGACGGCGAACGGAACGACGAACGGCGCCGCGCTGATCGAGCTGGTCGGCGTGCACAAGCATTACGCCACCGGCGAAGCGGACGTGCACGCGCTGCGCGGGATCGATCTCGAGATCGCGGCCGGCGAGCTGGTGGCCGTGGTCGGGCCGTCGGGCTCGGGTAAGACGACGCTGATGGAATTGCTCGGCTGCCTCTCGCGCCCGAGCGCAGGCAGCTACCGGCTGCGCGGCGAAGCGGTCGACGCGCTCTCGGGCGACGAGCTCGCGCGCGTGCGCGGCCGCGAGATCGGCTTCGTGTTCCAGGCGTTCAACCTGCTGCCGCGGCTCTCTCTCGCGGAGAACGTCGCGCTGCCGCTGCTCTATCAGGGAATCGCGCGCCGCGATCGCAACGAGCGCGCGCTGCGCGCGCTCGAAAAGGTCGGCCTCGCGCACCGCGCGGGGCATCGCCCGAATCAGGTCTCGGGCGGCGAGCGCCAGCGCGCCGCGATCGCGCGCGCGCTGGTGACCGAGCCTCCGCTCGTGCTCGCGGACGAGCCGACCGGAAACCTCGACACGCAGCGCGGCCGCGAGATCCTCGATCTCTTGTTCGAGATGAACGCCGGCGGTGCGACGGTCGTGATCGTCACGCACGACGGCGAGATCGCGGCGCGCGCGCGCCGCCGGATCGAGATCCGCGACGGCGCGATCGAGCACGATCTCGCGCAGGCACCCACATGACGCGCCGGCGCCCGATCGCGCTGCGTGAATCGCTGCGCGAGGCGTGGCGCTTGTTACGGGCCCAGCCGCTGCGCACCTCGCTCACGCTGTTCGGGCTGATCTGGGGCACCGCCGCGGTGATCTTCCTCGTGAGCTGGGGCCGCGGCCTGCAATCGATGATGGAGGTCGCGTTCGCGCGCGCGGGCAAGAACCTGATCTTCGTGGTCGCGGCCCACCTGAAGGAGGACTACTCGCCGGCCGCCGACCGCCGCTACCTGTGGTTCATCGCGGACGACGTCGCGGCGCTGCGCCGGCGCGCACGGCTCGTCGACCTCGTCGCCCCCGAGACGCAGATCTTTCAGATGGCGAGCTTCGGCGCGCGCTCGGCGAGCCTCAACATCCGCGGCGTCGAGCCGGAGAACTTCGAGCTGCGCGGCGTCACGATCGCGGACGGCCGCGCGCTCTCGCGCTCCGACGGCACACTGCGCCGCCGCGTCGCCGTGATCGGCGAGACTGCGCAGAAGCGGCTCGGCGCGAACGTCGGCGATTGGATCCGGCTCGGCGGCACGCCCTTCCGCGTGGTCGGGCGGCTGCAGCGCGTCGGCACGCAGCTCGCGCGCGACGGGCCGCTGATCGACGAGCAGGTCTGGGTGCCGATCGCGACTCATCAGGTGATCTGGCACAACCCGTTCGTCGCCGACGACGTCGTGAATCTGATCCTCGTGCGCATGAAGGACAAGCGCCGCTACGAGGAGGCCAAGGCGGAGGTGCGCTCGATTCTCGCCGAGCGCTTACGCGTTCCGAAGGACGACGACGAGGCCGTGCTGATGTTCAGCCCCGAGGAGGTGCTGAAGAGCATCCCGCTCGACCAGCAGAACGTGCTCTACGTACTGATCGGCGGGACGACGCTCGCGATCGGCGGCATCGGCATCCTCGCGCTGATGCTCGACGCGGTGCGCGAGCGGCGGCGCGAGATCGGGGTGCGGCTCGCGGTGGGCGCGCGGCCGCGCGACGTGCTCGTGCAGTTCTTCGTCGAGGCGGTGCTGCTCGTCGCGCTCGGCGGCGCGCTCGGCGTCGCGATCGGCATCGGCGGCGCGCTGTTCCTGGCGAGCGACCTCTTCCGCGACAACATCCCGATCGCGCTGCGGGATCTCGTGCCGATTCCGGAGCTGTCGCCCGACATCGTCTTCAGCGCGCTGACCGTGATGGCCGCCGTCGCGCTGTTCGCGGGCGTCGTGCCCGCGTGGCGCGCGATGAAGGTCGATCCCGCGCTCACGCTGCGGGCCGACTAGGAGCCCTCGTGCGCGAGCTGTTAGGCGAAGTCATGCGCAGCGTTTTCGCCCACAAGCTGCGCTTTCTGTTGACGTCGCTCGGCGTCGCCTGGGGCGCGCTGATGCTGACGTTCCTGTCCGCGCAGATCGGCACGATGAACGACCACTTCCGCCACGAGCTCGAGGAGATCGGGCCGAAGCTCGTGATCATGGGCCGCGGCGTCGTTCCCCACGCGCGCGTCGGCGAGCGCATGGCGCGCACGCTCGACCTCGAGCCGGAGCACGTGGAGCGCATCGAGGCGCTCGAGATCGTCGAGTACGCCTCGCCGAACATCGAGCTGTTCAACACCGTCGTGCGCAGCGGACGGCGCACGAAGCTGCTCGAGGTGGTCGGCTGGGATCAGGACGGCGGGCGCGTGCGCAACGTCGGCGTGGCGGAGGGGCGCTTCCTCACCGCCGGCGACGTCGCCGGCGCGCGACGCGTCGCGGTGCTCGGGCCCGAGGCGCGCAAACGGCTGTTCGGCCGCGCGCCCGCGCTCGGCCAGCCGATCGACCTGAACGGCATCCGCTTTCGCGTGATCGGCGTGACGGCGGAGAAGGGCACGCAGATCTCGAACGTCGGAAATCCCGACGACCAGCTGGTGATCATCCCTTACACCACCGCGGCGCGCTGGCTCCAGCAGACCGACGACGTGAACGAGCTCGTGCTCACCGCGAAGACGCGCGAGCAGAGCCAGGCGGCGATCGACGCCGTGCGCGGACTGGTCGGCCTGCACGAGAAGTTCACGCCCGACACCGACACGTCGATGTGGTCCATGAATTATTGGGAGACCCTGAGAACCTTGTTCGGGATGTTCACCGCGCTCCAGCTGTTCTTCCTGATCGCCGGGCTCGTGACGCTGTTCGTCGGCGCGGTCGGCGTGATGAACATGATGCTGGTCGTGGTCGGCGAGCGGACCTGGGAGGTGGGCCTGCGCAAGGCGCTCGGCGCGCGCAGCCGCGACGTGTTCGCGCACTTCCTGCTCGAGGCGGTGCTCGTCGCCGGCAGCGCCGGCGTACTGGGCGCTGCGGCCGGCGTCGCGCTCCTCCAGCTGACGAAGGGCGCGTTCCGGGCGGGCGGGATTCCGCTGACGGGCTGGCCCGATCCGCTGACGACCATCGCCATCACCGCCTCGCTGGTCGGCGTCGCGGTCGTCGCCGGCGTCATGCCCGCGCTC
>DASTOI010000824.1:0-4798 GCA_035762585.1 Myxococcota bacterium | reverse complement strand
CCCAGGCGAGACGACCGCCGCGCGCGAAGAGACGCCGCCGGCTGCGCCGAGCGCAGCGGCTCTCGGGGGAGGTGAGAGCATCTGACGATTTTCGCTCTAGATTCGCTGCTCGGTCAAGAAGAAAGATGGGGAGGCGCGAAGAAAACGCGGTGGTGCGCGAAGGGTCACTTCTCGCCGCGCGCCTGCTCCAGCACCGCCTCGAAGGTCTCGACGCGCGGATGCCCGCGCAGCACGCCGGCCGGCATGCGCGCGCCGGCGTGCGCTTTGCGGAACGCCTCGGAGCGCGTCCAGGCCTCGAACGCCGCGCGGCTCTCCCACGTGGAGTGCGAGACGTAATGGCCGGCTTCGCTGCTCCGTAACAACGCGAAGCGCACGAAGCCAGGCACCTCCGCCAGGTACGTCTCGCGCTCGCGCCAGCGCGCCTCGAACTCCGCCTCGCGTCCCGGCTCCACGTCGAAGTGATTCATCGCGATGAACATCGTTTCCCTCGCAGCGCGGGACCGTAGGCGGCGCCGCACGGCGCGGCATCGGGCTTTCTGCGCTGCGGTTTGCCAGCGCGCGCGACCCGGGCGTAACGTCGCCGCATGCGTTTCCTCCACACCATGCTCCGCGTCAAGGACCTCGACGAATCGCTGCGCTTCTACAGCGAGCACTTCGGCATGAAGTTGTTACGGCGCAAGGACTATCCCGAGGGCAAGTTCACGCTCGCGTTCCTCGGCTACGGCGACGAGAGCGAGCACACCGTGCTCGAGTTCACGCACAACTGGGGCAAGAGCGACTACGTGCTCGGCGATCAGTACGGCCACATCGCGCTCGGCGTCGACGACATCTACGGCGTCTGCGCTCGGCTGAAGGCGAAAGGCGTGAACGTCTCGCGCGAGCCCGGACCGATGAAGCACGGCAGCACGGTGATCGCGTTCATCGAAGACCCGAACGGGTACAAGGTGGAGCTGATTCAGGAAGGGAGCCGCGCTTAGGGAACCGAGCTCACGCTCGGCCGATCCGCGTCTCCATCCGCACTCTCCCCTCCGCGATTCCGCGAATCACCTCGGGCACGAGCTCGCGCTCGACGGCTTGAACGCGCGCGGCGAGCGAATCGGGCGTGTCGTCGTCGCGCACCTCGACGGCGCGCTGGGCGATGATCGGGCCGTGGTCGTACTCGTCGTCGACGAAGTGCACGCTGGCGCCGGTGACTTTCACGCCGCGCGCGAGCACGGCCTCGTGGACGTGGCGGCCGTACATGCCCTTGCCGCAGAACGCGGGGATCAGCGCCGGGTGCACGTTGATCGCGCGGCCGCGGTAGCGCTCGCGCGGCTCGAAGATCGACAGGAAGCCGAGGCACGCGACCAGCTCGACGTCGTGGCGGGCGAGCTCGGCGTGGATCGCGTCGTTGAAGCCGGCGCTGCTCGCGAACTTCTTGCGCGGGATCGCGACGGCCGGCACGCCGCGCTGCTCGGCGCGCGCGAGGCCGCCGGCCTTCTCCTTCGACGCGATCACGACGACGACGCGCGCGGGCAGCGCGCGCCGCTCGATGTGCTCGAACAAATTCTCGAGGCTCGTGCCGCTGCCTGATAACAGGACGCCGACGCGCAGCGGATGCTGCGCCCTCACGGCTTCGCGCCCGTCAGGTTCGCGTGCACGCGCCGCGTCGCCGGCGACTGGTTCAGTGTGTAGAAGTGAACGCCCGGCGCGCCGCGCGTGAGCAGCTCGCGGCACTGAAGCGTCGCCCACTCGACGCCGACGTCCAGCGAGCGCTCCTTGTCGGCCTCTGCATCCGCGAGCGCACGCTCGAGCTCGCGCGGCACCTCGGAGTTGGGTGCATTGCGCAGCGCGCCGCGCAGGTTCGCGAGGCTCACGATCGGCATGATGCCCGGCACGATCGGCGCCGTGACGCCCGCTGCGCGCGCGCGTGCGACGAACCGGAAGTAGTGCGCGTTGTCCAGGAACAGCTGAGTGATCAGGAACTCGGCTCCGGCCGCGAGCTTGCGCTCGAGGTTCGCGAGGTCCGCGTCGGCGTCCGCCGCCTCCGGGTGAATCTCGGGATAACAACCGCCGCCGATGCAGAACGCGCCGCGCTCGCGCACGAACGCCGCGAGCTCGGACGCGAAGCGGAACCCGCCGGGCACCGGCTGCCACTCCGGTTGATCCTTCGGCGCATCGCCGCGCAGCGCCATCACGTTCGCGATGCCGGCGCGCTTCAGCTGGTCGAGCGTCGCCCCGAGCTCCGCCTGCGTCTGCCCGGTGCACGTCATGTGCGCCATCGCGAGGATGCCGAGCTCGTTCTGGATGCGCGTGGTGAGCTCGACGGTCTGCGAGCGGTTCTCGCCGCGCGCGTGGCTCGTCACCGAGACGAACGCGGGCCGCAGCTCCGCGAGATCCGCGATCGTGCGGTAGAGCGTGCGCCAGCCGGCCGGCGTCTTGGGCGGGAAGAACTCGAACGAGAACACCGGCCCGCCCGCCCGATACAGATCGGCGATTCGCATGCGGCGCATCTTACGAGGCCGGGTCGCGGATCGCTTCCGTGGCAGCGCGCGAGGGGCGGGTCAGATCTCAGGCTCTCGAGCTCCGCGCTCCATTGACTCGCAATTTTGCTGTGGCGATCTTGCGCGGCCGCCGGGGGCTGCCTGACCAATGGCTGTGTTGTGCACGGGATCCGTTGCGATCGACCACATCATGGTCTATCGCGGGCGATTCAAGGACGTGCTGCTGCCCGATCGCCTCCACGTGATCAACGTCTCGTTCTATCTGCCCGAGCTGAAGCGCAGCTTCGGCGGCACCGCGGCGAACATCGCGTTCAACCTGAAGCAGCTCGGCGAAGAGCCGATCGTGCTCGCAACCGTGGGCGCGCGCGATTTCTCCGACTACGAGAGCTGGCTGAAGGATCATGGCATCGCGCGCGATCACATCCTCGGGCTCGAGGGCGAGGCGACCGCCGGCGCCTACATCATGACCGACCTCGAGGACAACCAGATCGCGGGCTTCCATGCCGGCGCGATGAATCGCGCGCACGAAGCGAGCGTCGCGCGCGTGCGCGCGGACTACGAGCTCGCGTTCGTCTCGCCGAACGGAAAGCGTGCGATGCAGGAGCACGCGCGCGCGCTGAAGGCCGCGGGCAAGCGCGTGCTGATCGATCCGGGGCAAGGGCTGCCGCTGTTCGAGCGCGACGAGCTGATCGAGCTGATCGACGGCGGCGAGCTCTTGTTCGCGAATGATTATGAATGGTCGCTGGTGCTCGAGAAGACGGGGCTCGGCGAGCGCGAAGTCTGCGCGCGCGTCGGCGCCGCGGTCGTCACGCTCGGCGAGCGCGGCTCGCGCATCCTCGAGCGCGGCCGCGCGGCCGTCGAAGTGGCGCCGGTGCGCGCGCGCACGCTGGTCGACCCGACCGGCTGCGGCGACGCGTATCGGGCCGGCTTCGCGCACGGTCTCGCGCGCGGGCTTCCGCTCGGTCGCTGCGCACGCATCGCGAGCGTGATGGGCGCGCTGCTCGCGGAGCGCCACGGCACGCAGTCGCTCACGCTCGCCCCGGGCGAGCTCGCCGCGCACTACCAGAGCGCTTACGGGGAGCCGATCGGATGAGCTCGCACGCGGGCCGCAACTCGTCGTTCGGGACGATCCTCTGGATCGTGATCGCGGTCTTGCTGCCATTCCCCTGGCTCGTGCAGACGGCGCTCGGCGGCCTCCACTTCGTGCCCGAAGTCGCAGCGCCCGCGACCGGGCTCGCGATCCTCGGCGCCGCGTTCCTGCTCTCGTGGTCGACCGAGCTCGCGGAAAAGGACATTCCGCAGTCGCTCGCGCTCTTGATCCTCGCGCTCGTCTCGGTGCTGCCGGAGTACGCGGTCGATCTGACGTTCGCGATCAAGGCGGCCGAGAACCCCGAGTGGACTCATTATGCGGTCGCGAACATGACGGGCGCGAATCGGCTGCTGATCGGCCTCGGCTGGTCGTCGGTCGTGCTGGTCTCGTGCTGGCGGCGGCGAGAGCACGAGCTCTCGATCCCGGTCTTTCACCGGCTCGAGATGAAGTACCTGATCTACTCGACGATCTACTCGTTCTTCATTCCGCTGCGCGAGTACCTCCCGCTGCCCGAGAGCCTGCAGGGGCTCAACATCTTCGACGCGCTCGTCTTGTTTGCGCTGTTCATCGCGTACGCGCGCTCGGCTTCGCGGGGCCACCGCGAGGAGGTCGAGCACGAGGGCCCGGCGGCGTGGATCGAGGAGCGCACGCGCACGACCTCGCGTCGTGTGGTCGCGGTCGCGGCGTTGGTCTACGCGACGGCGGCGATCTTTTTCGCGGCCGAGCCGTTCGCCGAGAGCCTCGTCGAGCTCGGCCATCACCTCCCGATCGACGAGTTCGTGCTCGTGCAGTGGGTGGCGCCGCTCGCGTCGGAGTCACCCGAGTTCATGGTGGCGCTCATGTTCGCTTGGAAGCTGCGCGGCCACGTCGGCATCGGCACGCTGATCTCGTCGAAGGTGAACCAGTGGACGCTGCTCGTCGGCGCGCTGCCGGTCGCATTCGCCGCCGCGTCGGGCGAGCTGATTCCGCTGCCGCTCGACGCACGGCAAACCGAGGAGCTGTTCCTGACCTCGGCGCAATCGCTGCTCGCCGCGATGTTGATCGTGGATCTCGAGTTCTCGCGGCTGGAGGCGGTGCTGCTCGCGGCGGCGTTCAGCGTGCAGCTGTTCTTCACGGAGGCGGCGGTGCGGACGTCGTTCGCGCTGCTCTACCTGTTCATGTTCTTTGCGCTGATGGTGGCGTCGCCGGACCGGCGGGCGGCGTTCTTCGCGTCCTTGCGTCATCA
>DASTOI010000823.1:0-3211 GCA_035762585.1 Myxococcota bacterium | reverse complement strand
AGCTGAACCTAATCAGCTGCATGACGTGCACGCACGCCGTGCTGCCCGGCATGATCGAGCGCGGCCGCGGCGCGATCGTCGCGATCGCGAGCACCGCGGCGTTCGGCGAGCCGCGCCAGAGCGTCTACGCCGCAGCGAAGGCCGGCGTCGTCGGCTTCATCCGCACGATCGCGCTCGAGTACGGGCGCTACGGAATTCGCGCCAACCTCGTCGCACCCGGCCTCGTGGTGCCGGAGCGCGAGGCGATCGGCGCCGGCTCGCTCTGGCAAGACCGCGACGAGATCATGAACGACGCGCAGATCGATTACGTGCGGCGCGGCACTCCGTTGCGCGGGCTCTCGACCGCCGAGGACATCGCGCGCTCCGTCGTGTTCCTCGCGTCGGAGCGCGCGAGTCGCCAGCTGACCGGCCAACTCATTATGGTCGCCGGCGGCTTCGCGATGCGCTGACCCTCACAGCCCACTCGAAGGATTCTCCATGCACACCGGACTCAGCTTGATCTTCCAGAACCTCGACGGAAAGCACAGCGACGCCGAGATCTACCGCCACGAGCTCGCACTCGCGTCGCGCGCGGAGACCGCGGGCTTCGACTCGGTCTGGACGCCCGAGCATCACTTCAGCGATTACCAGCTGACGCCGAACGTCCCGCAATTCCTCTCGTGGGTCGCTGGGCGAACCGAGCGCGTGAAGCTGGGCACGATGGTCAGCGTGCTGCCGTGGCACGATCCGGTGCGCGTCGCCGAGAGCTTCTGCCTGCTCGATCACCTCTCGCAGGGCCGCGCGATTCTGGGAGTCGGTCGCGGACTCGGCCGCATCGAGTTCGACGGCTTTCGCGTGAAGATGAACGAGTCGCGCCGGCGCTTCGTCGAGTACACCGACGCGATTCTGCGCGGGCTCGAATCCGGCGTGATGCAGTACGACGGCGAGCTCTATCGCCAGCCCCCCGTAACACTTCGCCCGAAGCCGCTGGCGTCGTTCAAGGGGAGGACATTCGCATCGGCGATCTCACCGCAGTCGATGGACATCATGGCGCGGCTCGGCGTCGGCCTGATGGTGATCGCGCAGAAGCCGTGGGAGACGGTCGAGAAGGAGCTCGCCGCCTACCGCGTGCGCTTCCGCGAGCTGAACGGCTGCGAGCCGCCGAAGCCGATCCTGTGCGTGTTTGCCGGAGTGAGCGACGACCCGAGCGAGGCGCGCCGCATGCGCGAGATCTACCTGCAGCGCTACGCGCGCTCGACCGTCGAGCACTACCAGTTCGCGAACGTCGAGTTCGAGCGCATCGACGGATACGAGTATTACGGCGCGCTGGCGCGCAACATCGAGAAGCACGGCCTCGACAAGTTCAACGGCTTCCTCGCCGACCTCCAGGTCTGGGGCAGCCCGCGCGAGGTGCGGGACAAGCTGCTCGATTACGTGCGCCGCGCCGACGCGGGCGCGCTGCTCGTCACGCTCGGCTTCGGGGGCATGCCGCACGAGGTCGCGAACGCGAACTACGAGCTGTTCGCGCGCGAGGTGCTGCCGGCGCTGAAGGCGCACGACGTAGGCGGCGATGTGGGCGTGGCGCACGCGGCGTCGCACGCGTCGGCCGCGTGAGGGCGGGTCTTCCGCGCGCGAGCGCGGATTACGCGCGCGAGAAGATCGCGCCCGCCATGCCCGACGAGACCAGCACGTTCTCGACGCGCTTCACCTGATTCGCCGCCGCGCCGCGCACCTGCCGCACGCCCTCGGTCACGAGATTCATCCCATGGATGTAGGCCTCGCCGCTGTGGCCGCCGTGCGTGTTCGTCGGAATCGTCCCTGATCGCTCGCAGTGGCCGTCGGCGACGAAGTCCTTCGCCTCGCCGTGCTTGCAGAAGCCGAACGCCTCGAGCTGCTTCATGACGTTCGGCGTGAACGCGTCGTAGAGCAGCGCGACCTGCATGTCACTCGGGCCGAGGCCTGACTGCGCCCAGAGCCGCCTCGCGGTGCCGATCGCTTCGGGCATCACGGTGAGGTCGTCGTGGTAGTAGTTCGAGATCACCTCGACGTTCGGCGGGATCGACTGCGCGCCGGCGACGACGCGTACCGGCTGCTGGCGCAGATCGCGCGCGCGCTCCAGCGTCGTAATCACTGCAGCCGCAGCTCCCGCGTTCTCGAGGCAGCAGTCGAGCAGGCGCAGCACCGGCTCGACGATCCAGCGCGAGGCTTGGTGCTCTTCGAGCGTGATCGGCTTCCCGTAGAAGATCGCTGCGGGGTTCGTCGCGGCGTGCTTGCGGTGCAGCACCGCGATGCGCCCGAAGTCGCGGTTCGTGACGCCGTAGACGTGCATGTATCGCTGGATCGCGAGCGCGGCCCACGTCGCCGGCGCCTGCGCTCCGAACGGCATGCACCAGAGCAGCGAGCTCGTGCCGCCGCCGACTGGGAATGCGCCGCCTGCTTGTGGCTGTCCATAGCGGTACGCGGCGCCTTGATTGATCGCGCGCCAGACGACGACCGTCTCGCACGCGCCGGACGCGACCGCCGCGGCGGCCTGATAAACGGTCGCGAGCGAGCCTGCGCCGCCGCCGGGCACGCGGCTCGTCCAAGCGAGATCGCGCACGCCGAGGCTGCGCGTCATCCCGATCTCGTCGGCGGGGTCGAGCGTGTAGGTGATCAGCCCGTCGACGTCGGCGGGGTCGAGGCCGGCGTCGGCGAGCGCCGCGTGCGCGGCCTCGGCCGCGAGCTGGAGCTCGCTGCGCTCGTCGCGCCGCGCGTAGGTCGTCTGGCCGATGCCCGCGATCGCGACCGGTCGACCCGTGCGCCCGAACATCACGTCGCCCGCCGGAACACCGGCACGGCGTGGCCACCCGCAGTCGGCGCGAACGTCACCTCCACGCGCAGGCCGTTTCGCACTTCGTTGAGCGGAACGTCGATCAGGTTCGAGACGAGCCGCACGCCCTCGTCGAGCTGGATCAGCGCGACGACCGGCGGCTCTGCGAAGCCGATCGGCGCGGGATGGCGCGGAACGATCCAGCTGTAGACCTCTCCCCCGCCTGATAAGCGCGCGGTCTCTCGCCGCAGGCTGTGACACTTCGGGCACATCGGGCGCGGCGGATGCGCGAGCTCGCCGCAGTCGCCGCAGCGCTGCGCGACGAGCTCGCCGCGCGCGCACGCCTCCCAGAAGAATGCCGTGTCGGGCGTCAACACCGGGTCCGGCCGCGTCGCCGTTTTCATCGGGGACGTACTTTCATCG
>DASTOI010000822.1:0-11357 GCA_035762585.1 Myxococcota bacterium | reverse complement strand
GTGTTCATGCCTTGCGCGCGCATCCGCGCGGTGAGCCGGTCTTCGCGGTGCTCACGCTGGGAGCCGCCGATGATTTCGCCGATGCCGGGCGCGAGCACGTCCATCGCGCGCACGGTGTTTCCGTCGTCGTTCTGGAACATGTAGAACGCTTTGATCGCGGCCGGGTAGTCGGTCACGACGAGCGGGCGCTTCACGTGCTCCTCGCACAGCCAGCGCTCGTGCTCGCTCTGCAGGTCGATGCCCCAGCGCACCGGGAACTCGAAGCTCCGGCCGCTCTTCTCGAGCGCGCTGATCGCCTCGCCGTACGTCATGCGCGCGAACGGCGCCGCGACGACGTGCTCGAGGTTCTGCACGACGCCCTTCTGGATGCGCTCGTCGAAGAAGCGCATGTCTTCGGCCGAGCGCTCGAGCACGTGCTTCAGCACGTGCTTGAGGAACTCCTCGGCGAGCGCCGCGTTGCCGTCGAGATCGCAGAACGCCATCTCCGGCTCGACCATCCAGAACTCGGCGAGGTGCCGGCTCGTGTTCGAGTTCTCGGCGCGGAAGGTCGGGCCGAACGTGTAGATGTCGCGCAGCGCGAGCGCGCCGATCTCGCCTTCGAGCTGACCCGAGACGGTGAGCCGCGCGGTGCGCCCGAAGAACTCCGGTGAGCCGGCGATCTCGAACATCTCGCCGGCGCCCTCGGCGTCGGCGGCGGTGAGGATCGGCGTGTGCAGCCAGAGGAAGCCGCGCTGCTGGAAGAACTCGTGGATCGCGCGCGCCGCTTCGTTCCGCACGCGCCACACCGCACCGATCGTGTTCGTGCGCGGGCGCAGATGCGCGATCGTGCGCAGGTACTCGAACGAGTGGCGCTTCTTCTGCAGCGGGTACTCGGGCGGCGCGCCGCCGACGACCTCGACGGCGTCGGCACGCAGCTCGACGCGCTGCCCCTGCGCCGGCGACGCGACCAGCTCGCCGCTCGCGACGATCGCCGCGCCGGTGCCGAGCGCCTTCAGCTCGCTCTCGTAGTTCGCGAGCGCGGGATCGACCACGACCTGCAAGCCCGCCATGCACGAGCCGTCCGAGAGATCGAAGAATGTGACGCCCTTCGAGTGACGCGCCGAGCGCAGCCAGCCCGAGACGCGCACGCGCGCGCCGACCGCGCCGCTCGCCAAGATCGCCCGCACGCGCTCGCCACTCATCGCGAGTCCTCCGCCCGGGCGCGGGAGATAGCAGCCGCACTGCGGCCGGAATCCAGTCGAGCGCGGCTCGCGCGTCGCCGATAGGCGGCGTCGGAGGGGCGCGCGGTTGGCGAGCGAGAAACCGATGCGCGTTCTGCTCGTCTCCGCGCGCGCGGAAGAGGTGAAGTCGCTCGGCGGGCCGCTCGCGCGCGAGCGCTTCGCGGTGGCGCTCGCGAAGACCGCGACCGAGGCGATCGAGGCGCTGCAGAAGCATGCGTTCGACGCGCTCGTGCTCTCGCATCCGCTGCCCGACGCGGAGCCGGTCGGCTCGTGCGCGGCGCTGTCGGCAGTCGCCGGCTGCCCGCCGATCCTGTTGATCGACGCGCTCGACCGCAGCCACGAAGTGTTAGGGGCGCTACCCGCCGACGCGCGGCCGGCGCGCTGCCTCGTGCGACCGCTCGATGGCGCGAAGCTGCCGGCGCTGCTCCGGGAGCTGATCGACGAGGAGCGCGAGCCCGACGCGAGCGTCGACCGCCGCGGCTTCGCGAACGTGCTGCTCGATCTCGCGCTGCGCGGCGAGACCGGCGTGCTCGAGATCCACGGCGAGGGCGTCTCGACGCGCGTCTACGTTCGGCGCGGCGCGCCGATCAGCGTCGAGGGCGGCTCGCTGCGCGAGACGCTCGGCCGCATGCTCGTGCGCAGCGGCGCGCTCAGCGAGCGTGACTACGAGCGCGTGATCCAGCGCATGACCGAGCGCGTGATCGACAACGAGCACCAGCGCATGGGCGAGGTGCTGATCCAGCTCGGCCTGATGACCGCGAGCGACGTGTTCCAGGCGCTCTCGCGCCAGGCGGCCGAGAAGATCGTCGAGGGCTTCGCGGCGGCGCGCGTCGAGCTCACCTTCGACGCGCAGGACGCGCTGCCGGCGACCACCTCGCCGCTCGCGGTGCCGCCGTTCCCGGCGCTGCTCGTCGAAGCGGTGAAGCGCCATTTCAGCGAGGACGAGCAGAACGCGCTGGTGCTGCCGCTCGCGGGCTCGCGCGTGAAGCTGCGCGATCCCGCGCCGGATCTTCGCCTCGTCGGCGACGACGCTCGGCTCGCGGCGAGCCTCAACGGAAAGCGCAGCCTCAGCGAGATCTGGCGCGCGAGCAACGACGCACGCGCGACGCTCGCTGCGCTCGCGCTGGTGGACGCGTTCGCCGTCGCGACGCCGGCGGCGCGAGCGCAGGTAACGCCGGCGCCGGCGCCCCGCGCGAGCGCGAAGTTCGCTCGCGAAGTCGTCGCGCCGCGCGCGAAGGCCGCGCCGGCCGCGTCCGCTCGGCCGGTCGCGAGCTCGCCCGCGGCGACCAGCGCGGAGAGCGACGACGCGCCGACGGTTCCGCTCGGAAGACGCGGGGGCCAACACACCCGCCTCGAGGCAGAGCAGCTGTTCCAGGAAGCCTGCAAGCTCGCGCTGCGCGAGCGCTTCGAAGAAGCGGCGGCGCTGTTTCAGCGTGTGGTCGCGCTGCAGCCGAACGAGCCCGAGTACCGCATGCACGAGGCGTTCACCGGCTACCTCGCCGCGCGCGTCGCACAGCGCATCGCGCGCGCGAAGGCGATGGCCTGCGCGCGCAAGATGCTCGAGACCGACCCCCGCTCCGCGAAGCCCCACACGATCCTCGGCCGCCTCGCCTGGGACGACGGCGACACCGCGAGCGCCGCCCGCGAATTCGAGCTCGCCCTCGTCCGCGACCCGAACGACGAGGACGCAAAGAAGGGCCTCGCCCAAGCCCGCGGTTCAAAGAAGGCGAAGTAGCGCCGACCTAACAGCTCGCGAAGGCAGAGCGCCTTGCCGCGCCAGCACGTTGCCGGGCGTGCTCGATGTGAAGCGGCAACCCACTACGCGAGCGAGCCCCGCAAGCGAAGCGCGCAGCGGAGGCGCCGTCTTCGGCGCCGAAGCGAAGTCAATAAGGCCGGGCGGCCGGCGCGCCTCGAACGAAGCGAAAGGCAACCCATACCGACGCGCCGGCCGGCGAAGGCGGACGGAGTCGCGGACCCCGCACGCCGTCCCCTAACAACGCGGGCTACGCGTTCGCGTAGATATCCATGATGTCGTGAAGAAGAGCGACTCCGTCCGCCTTCGCACGCTGGAAGGAGTTTCTTCCAACGATCGACCCGAAGCCGCCGCCCTCCGCGATGCCGCGGATCTCGTTCAGCACGTCGTCGCGGCCCTTCGCCTCGCCGCCCGAGAAGATCACGATGCGGCGGCCGTTGAACGCGCTCTGCACGACGTGGCGGATGCGGTCCGCGAGCGTCGCCACCGGAATCTTCTCGGTCTCGTAGACCTTGCGCGCGGCGTCCTGCTCGATGTGCTCCGTCGGCGGCTTCACCTTGATCAGGTGCGCGCCGAGCTGCGCCGCGATCTGCGCCGCGTACGCGACGACGTCGATCGCCGTCTCGCCCTTCTTCGAGATGCCCGAGCCGCGCGGGTACGACCACACCACGACCGCGAGGCCCTTGCGCTTCGCCTCTTCCGCGAGCGCGCGGATCTGCGCGTACATCGTGTCGCGCGCGGCCGACGCGGGATAGATCGTGAAGCCGATCGCCGAGCAGCCGAGCCGCAGCGCGTCGTCGACGCTGCCGGTCACGGCCGGGCACGGATCGGCGCCGCCGTAGAGCGAGTCCGAGTTGTTGAGCTTGAGGATCAGCGGGATGTCGCCGGCAAACTCGGCGGCGCCCGCCTCCAGGAAGCCGAGCGGCGCGGCGTACGCGTTGCAGCCGGCGGCGATCGCGAGCTCGAAGTGGTAGCGCGGGTCGTAGCCGCTCGGGTTCTTCGCGAACGAGCGCGCCGGGCCGTGCTCGAAGCCTTGGTCGACGGGCAGGATCACGAGCTTGCCCGTTCCGCCGAGCCGCCCGTGGTTCAGCATGCGCGCGATGTTCGCGAGCGTTCCGGGGCTGTCGCTCGAGTACCAGCTGAGGATCTCTTTGACGCGCTTGCTCATGGCCGAACCTCCGTCGAGAGAATGACGCCCACCCTGATCGGCTGGGCTGGCGTTTTAGCCGGCCGCAATCGCGATCGCATCGGGCCTTCGATCTGCGCGTGGGTGGCCTTCACCGGTCCGAAAGCGTCGGTACGATGCGCGCCGCTTCGCGCAATTTCGCGCGCTGCGAACGAACTGTCGCTGGGGGCCAGAGTGACGCGCGGACCGTCGATTTCGCTGCTGCTTGCTTTCGCACTGCCGCTGCTCTGCCTCGCCCCGAGCGACACACGCGCCGAAAGCGCAGGAGCAAAGCCCGTGGTCGTACTCACGACGTCGCTCGGCGAGATCGAGCTCGAGCTCGACGAGGCGAAAGCGCCCATCAGCGCGAAGAACTTCCTGCAGTACGTGGACGAGGGGTTCTACGACGGGACGATCTTCCACCGCGTGATCCCCGGCTTCATGATCCAGGGCGGCGGCTTCTCGCCGGCGATGCAGCAGAAGAAGACGCGCGCACCGATCCAGAACGAGGCGGCGAACGGCCTCAAGAACGCGAAGGGCTCGATCGCGATGGCGCGCACCGGCGACCCGCACAGCGCCACCGCCCAGTTCTTCATCAATCACAAGGACAACGGCTTCCTCGACTACCCAGGCAGCGACGGCTGGGGCTACGCGGTGTTCGGCCGCGTCGTG
Organism: Myxococcota bacterium; assembly: GCA_035762585.1. Taxonomy (GTDB): domain Bacteria; phylum Myxococcota_A; class UBA9160; order UBA9160; family UBA6930; genus VGRF01. The sequence goes on along the minus strand of DASTOI010000822.1, from coordinate 6,547 downwards.
AAGGGCATCGAGATCGTCGACCAGATCGCCGCGGTGAAGACGGGCACGAAGGCCGGCATGAGCGACGTCCCCGTGCAGACCGTCGCGATCATCAGCGCGCGCAGAAAGAAGCAATGACCCCAAAAGGGGTCAGACCCCAATCGGTGTCGTCGAAACGAAAACGCCCCGGAGCGCGTCGCTCCGGGGCGTTCGTGTTTGCGGCGGGCTGGACTACATGTCCATGTCGCCCATTCCGCCCATGCCGCCCGGCATTCCGCCCGGCATGCCGCCGCCGGCGGCCTTCTTCTCGGGCTTCTCGGCGATCATCGCCTCGGTCGTCAGCAGCAGGCCGCTGACGCTCGCAGCGTTCTGGAGCGCGTAGCGCACGACCTTGGTCGGGTCGATCACGCCGGCCTTGATCAGATCCTCGTAGACCTCGGTGCGGGCGTTGAAGCCGAACGCTCCCTTCCCGTTCTTCACCTTGTCGACGACGATCGAGCCCTCGACGCCCGCGTTCTCGGCGATGCGGCGCAGCGGCTCTTCCACCGAGCGGCGAATGATCTGGACGCCGGCCGCCTGATCGGTGTCGAGCCCCTTCTCGAGGCCCTCGAGCGCGACCTGCGCGCGAATCAGCGCGACGCCGCCGCCGGCGACCACGCCCTCTTCCACCGCCGCGCGCGTGGCGTGGAGCGCGTCCTCGACGCGCGCCTTCTTCTCCTTCATCTCGGTCTCGGTCGCCGCGCCGACCTTCACCACCGCGACGCCTCCTGCGAGCTTCGCGAGCCGCTCCTGCAGCTTCTCGCGGTCGTAGTCGCTCGTGGTCTTCTCGATCTGACCGCGGATCTCGGCGATGCGGCCGTCGATCGCCTTCTTCGCGCCGGCGCCGTCGATGATCGTCGTGTTGTCCTTGTCGATCACGACCTTCTTCGCGCGCCCGAGGTCCTTCATCGTCACGTTCTCGAGCTTGAGGCCGAGCTCTTCGCTGATGACCTGGCCGCCGGTGAGGATGGCCATGTCCTGCAGCATCGCCTTGCGGCGATCGCCGAAGCCGGGCGCCTTCACCGCGCAGACGTTGAGGGTGCCGCGAATCTTGTTCACGACGAGCGTCGCGAGCGCCTCGCCCTCGACCTCTTCCGCGACGATCAGCAGCGGCTTGCCGCCGCGCGCGACCTGCTCGAGCACGGGCAGCAGATCCTTCATCGCGCTGATCTTCTTCTCGCTGAGCAGCAAGAGCGGCTCTTCGAGCGAAGCTTCCATCGAGTCGGGGTTCGTGACGAAGTAGGGCGAGATGTAGCCGCGGTCGAACTGCATCCCCTCGACCACGTCGAGCGTCGAGTCCATCGACTTCGCTTCCTCGACGGTGATCACGCCTTCCTTACCGACCTTCTGCATCGCCTCGGCGAGCATCTTGCCGATCGCCTCGTCGCCGTTCGCGGAGACGGTGCCGACTTTCTCGATCTCGTCCGAGTCGCGCGTCGGCTTGCTGAGCTTCTTCAGCTCCTCGGCGATCGCCTCGACCGCCTTGTCGATGCCGCGCTTCAGATCCATCGGGTTGACGCCCGCCGCGACGAGCTTGCTGCCCTCGCGGAAGATTGCCTGCGCGAGCACGGTGGCGGTGGTGGTGCCGTCACCGGCGACATCGGAGGTCTTCGAGGCCACCTCTTTCACCATCTGCGCGCCCATGTTCTCGAACTTGTCTTCGAACTGGATCTCCTTCGCGACCGTGACGCCGTCCTTGGTCACCGTCGGCGAGCCCCAGCTCTTCTCGATGATGACGTTGCGGCCCTTCGGCCCGAGCGTCACGCGCACTGCGTTCGCGAGGCCGTTCACGCCCGCGAGGATCTTGTCGCGCGCGGCCTGCTCGTACTTGATTTCCTTGCCTGCCATTGGTGTATCTCCCTGGTCCTGATTACTTGCCGAGCACCGCGAGGACGTCTTCCTCGCGGATGATCAGGTGCTCTTCGCCGTCGAGGTTGATCTCGCTGCCCGAGTACTTGCCGAACAGGATTCGGTCGCCGACCGAAACCTCGAGCGGGATCAGCTTGCCCTCGTCCGTGACCCTGCCGTTGCCGACGGCGATCACGCGCCCCTCTTGGGGCTTTTCCTTGGCGGTGTCGGGAATGATGATCCCGCCCGATGTCTTCTGCTCTTCCTCGACGCGCTTGATCAGAATGCGGTCGTGGAGGGGACGAACCTTCATGGAGCCTCCTGCTTGGGTTTTGCGATGAAGCCACGCCGGCCGGCGGAAACCCCAGTTGGGTTGGCAGTCGGGTGGCGTGAGTGCCAAAGGGCGGGCCGCAGGTTTCGCACGGGTGCCGTCGCGGTCAAGCGCCTCGCCCGAAAAATTCGCAAGTTTGCAGGTCTGACCCCGCTCAGGTCGGACGGAGCAGGCGGGCGAGGCGGCGCGCGGCTTCGAGCGCCTGCTCCGGCGGAACGACCGTGAAGCAGAGCCGGATCCAGCTGCCGTAGTCCGCGCCTGCCGAGCTTCCCGGCGCGACGACGACGCCGGCGGCGAACGCGTCTTCGAGGAAGCCCTGCAGCCCGCTCGCATCCAGACGGTGCGCGGCGTTCGCGAACAGGAAGCACCCGCCCGCCGGCGCGGGAAGACCGAGCACGGCGGCGACCTCGGCCCCCGTCTTTGCGTACTGGGCACGCGCGTTCGCGACCCACTCCGCCCCGCCTTCGAGCGCGCGCAGCGCGGCGAGCTGCGCCGCCGTCGGCGCGTGATACGCGCTGTGCACCGAGACCTTGTGCGCCTCGGCGATCACGGCCTCGGGCCCGACCAGGTAGCCGACCCGGTTGCCGGCCATCCCGTACGCCTTCGAGAACGAGAATGCGCTGATCGTGCGCTCGGGCGCGAAGCGCGCCGCCCCGATGTGCTCGCCGGCGTAGACGTAGTCCTCGTAGACCTCGTCCGAGAGCAGCCAGAGATCGCGGCGGCGCGCCCAGTCGGCGATCGCCTCGACCCAGTCCGGCGGCAGCACGCGTCCCGTCGGGTTCGACGGCGTCGCGAAATAGAGCGCGACCGTGCGCGCGGTGCGCTTCGCCTCGAGCGCTGCGATCGCCTCGGCCGGCGTCGCGACGCGGTCGAAGAACGGCACCTCGACCGGCGTCGCGCGCAGCGAGCGCGTGATGCCGCGGATCAGCGGCCAGAACGGCGCGAGCACGAGCACCTCCTCGCCCGGGTCGGCGAGGGCCGAGATCGCGCAGGAAAGTCCCGAAGTTGCGCCGGCGGTGACGAGCACGTTCGCGCGCTCGCACGCAAGGCGATTGCGTTCGCGGACTTTCTCGACGATCGCATCCAGCAGCGCCGGGATGCCGCGCGTGTCGACGTACCGATGCAGCCCCGGGAAATCGCGCGCGCGGAGATTCTCCATGCGCGCGCCGGCGAACGGCTCCATCCAGGTGTCGCCGACGTGCAGCGCGATGACGGGGTGCGAAGCGCGCGAGAGGTCGAACGGCGTGTAGACCGCGCCCGGCATCGCCGAAACGGCGGCCGACGCGCGCTGGTCCGACGGCCTCGGCAAGGCGCCCGCTCAGCCTTCGATCGGGAGGCACACGGTGAACACGGCGCCTCGACCGATGCCCGCGCTCGCGACCGAGATCGATCCGCCGTGCAGCTCGACGATGTGCCTCGCGAGCGCGAGACCGATGCCGAGCCCCTGCGGGTTTCGCGAACGCGAGCGCGCGCCGCCCTGCTGGAACAGCTCGAAGACTCCGGCTTGCTCCTCCGGCGTGAGCCCGATCCCCTGGTCCGCGACCTCGATCGTCACGCGACGCTCCGCTCCCTCGCCCTCGCAGCGCGCGCGCAGCGCGATCGGCGCCTTCGGATCGCTGTAGCGCGCCGCGTTGTTCAGCAGATTCGAGAGCACTTGCCCGATGCGCGTCGGATCGGCGCGCAGCTTGATCGGCTCCGCAGGCAGCTGGATCTCCAGCGCATGCTCGCCGGAATCGAGCAGCGGCCGGCTGGTCTCGACCGCGACGTCGACGACCTCGCCCAGCGCGACGGCGGAACGCTTCACCTCGAGGCTTCCGCGCGCGATCCGGCTGATGTCGAGCAAGTCGTCGAGCAGCCGCACGAGCTGGCCGACCTGGCGTTCGATCACCTCGCGACAGCGCGCGAGCACCGGGTCGTCGAGGCGGAGCAGCCGGATCACCTCGAGCGAGCTGCGGATCGGCGCGAGCGGGTTGCGCAGCTCGTGCGAGAGCATCGCGATGAACTCGTCCTTCTGCCGATCCGCGCGCTCGAGCTTGCGAACGCTGCGATCGAGCTCCCGCGCGACGCGCTTGCGCTCGGTCTGGTCGACGAACGCGTAGATCAGTCCGTCGCGCGGCTGACCCTCCTGCTTCAACGGGTCGATGTGGATCAGCCACTCGACGCGCGTGCCGTCGGGCCGCTCGATCGTGACGTCCGCGCCGTGGATGGGCTGGCGATCCCGCGCCGCGGCCGCCATCGGCGTCGCTTCGTAGTCGCACGGTGAGCCATCCGGCGCGCGGAACGAGAAGCTTCGCTCGAACTGATCCACCGTCTCGCCGGGCGCCGGCGTGCGTCCCCAGAGCTGGGCCGCGGATTCGTTGAAGAACGTGAAGTTGCCCCGCGCGTCGCTCGCGTAGACGGCGATGGGCAGCACGCGCAGCAGGCGCTCCACGCGCTCCTCGCTCGCGCGCAGGCTGTGCTCCACGCGCTTCGACGCGCTGATGTCGGTGAGCGTCAGCCGGCAGACGCCGCCGGGCTGCTCTTCTCGGTGCATCACCGCTTCGAGGCGCGCCCAGAACGGCGCGCCCTGCGCGGACTGCAGCTCGAGCTCCACGAGCTGCGGAGCGCCGAGCGCGAACAGCTCGCGATAGTGCGCGAGGAAGCGCGACTGACAATCGCGCACGACGAAGCCGAGCAGCGGGCGATCCTTCAGATCGCCGCGCCCCACGCCGAGCAGCGAGGCCGCGCGAAGGTTCGATTCGATCACGCGGCCGGTGCGGTCGAGGCTCAGATAGCCGACCGGCGCGAGGTCGTAGAGCTCGAAGTAACGCGCGCGCGAGGCCTCGAGCTCGACCTGTGCCGCGCGCAGCTCTTCGTTCTGCATCTCGAGCTCGATCTCGTGGACGCGCAGCTCATGAAGCAGACGCCGCGCCTCCTCCGGCGAGATCGGGCCGGGGTCGCGCAGATCGATCGTGCGCACCTTGCTCTCCGCGCGGCGGCGAAGCCGGCGCGCGGCTTCCCGAGGCCCTTGCGTCATGGGCCACCCCCTCGGCCGGGCCGGTCGCCGCTCTCGCGCGGCGGCTCCTCGGTCCGGCCTTTCCCGAGCTCCCGCCAGACGGCGCGGGCGGCTTTCACGCGCCCGCTCGCGTCGCGAATCGCCGAGAGCCGCAAGCCGGCGGGAATCACGGAGCCATTTCGGTGCTTCAGCCGCACCTCCGCAGTTTGGAGCAGGCCTGCCTCCGCGAGCTCCGTCATGCGCGCGCGCGCTTCGTCGCGCGCAGACTCGGGAACCAGCTCATGGACGGAGCGGCCCACGATTTCGTCCTTCTTCATTCCGAGCGTGCGCGCCAAGGTCGCATTGCAGTCGAGCACCCGGCCATCGTCGAGGTCGATCGACGCGAACAGGTCGGGCGCGTGCTCGAAGAAGTCCGCGTACTTCTCGCGGGCCTCGCGCAGCTCCTCCTCGACGCGCTTGCGCAGCGTGATCTCGACGAAGGTCAATACCGCGCCTTCGATCACGTTCTCGACCGTCCGGTAGGGCCGCACGCGCATCAGGAACCACGCACCGGATTTCGTGCGCACCTCCGCTTCGCGCGCAGAGAGCGTCTGCAGCGCGCCCTTCACGTCCTCGACCAGCGTGTCGTCGCCGTCGAGGTTCGAGACGATGTGGCCGAGCGGGCGTCCGATGTCGCTCTGGATCAAGTTGATCACTTGCGTGATCAGCGGCGTGAAGCGCGCAATGCGCAGCTGTTGATCGACGAACAGCGTGCCCACCCCCGTGCTCGCGAGCACGTTGTTCATGTCGCTGTTCGCGCGCGAGAGCTCGCCGACCTTGTCCTGGAGCTCCGCGTTCACGGTTGCGAGCTCTTCGTTCATCGACTGCAGCTCCTCCCGCGAGGTCTCGAGCTCTTCGTTGCTGGACTGCAGCTCCTCGTTGACGGATTGCATCTCCTCATTGGTCGCCTTGAGCTCCTCGCTCGAAGTCTCCATCTCCTCGAGCGTGGTCTGCAGATACTCCTCCTTGGCGCGCACCTCGCGCTCGAGCACGGCGATCCGCGAGCGCTCGCGCGCCGAGAGCTTCGCCGGCGCCGGCGCTCGCTCGGCGGCCGCCGGCACCTCCTCGAGCACGACGAGATAGGCGTCCGGTCCGAGCTCGTCGGCCGCGGGAGGCGCCGGACGCACGACCAGGCTCGCGTCGATGAAGCCGCCGTTCGCGCGCACGCGCAATCCGTCCGCGCGAACCAACTCCTTGCGCGCGACCGCTCGGTGCAGCGCGGTCGTCAGCGCGCGCCTCAAGCCCTCGCGCGCCATCGCAACGATGTTCATCGTGGCGGCGTCGCCTGGCGCCGGCTCGAGGAACTTCCCGCTGCG
>DASTOI010000821.1:0-8543 GCA_035762585.1 Myxococcota bacterium | reverse complement strand
CTGTTCATGGCCTCGGTCGGCCCGCTGATCGCCGGCGCGATCATGCTGCTGTTCGACCAGAACATCGGCACGGGCTTCTTCAATCCTGCCGCGGGCGGCGACCCGGTGCTGTGGCAGCACCTGTTCTGGTTCTTCGGCCATCCCGAGGTCTACGTCGTGCTGCTGCCGGCGATGGGCATCGTCGCCGAAGTGATCTGCGTGTTCGCGCGCAAGAAGATGTTCGCGTACCGCACGGTGCTCTACACGATGTTCGCGACGGGCATCCTGAGCTTCACGGTGTGGGCGCACCACCAGTTCATCTCGGGCATCGACCCGCGCATGGCGAACGTCTTCACGATCACGACGCTCTTGATCTCGGTGCCGATCGCCGAGATGTGCTTCGTCTACATCGCGACGCTCTACAAGGGCTCGATCACGCTCTCGACGCCGATGCTGTGGTCGCTCGGCTTCCTCGCGACGTTCCTGATCGGCGGCGTGACCGGCATCTACCTCGGCACCGCCGGCTCGGACATCTACTTCCACGACACCTACTTCGTGCTCGCCCACTTCCACTACACGTTCTTCCCGATCGCGATCATCGGGACGTATGCCGGCGTCACGATGTGGTACCCGAAGATGTTCGGGCGGATGCTGGACGAGACGCTCGGCAAGATTCACTTCTGGCTGACGATCATCCCGTTCAACTGCATCTTCATCCCGCTCTTCTTCCTCGGGCTGTGGGGCGAGCATCGCCGCATCTACAGCTACGAGCTGTTCGACGAGCTGTGGAAGTATCAGGGCGTGCGGCAGTTCGCGACGATCTCGCTCGTGATCATGCTCGCCGCGCAGCTGATCTTCATCTGGAACTTCTTCAAGAGCCTGAAGAGCGGCGCGGTGGCGGGGCCGAACCCGTACAACGCGAACACGCTCGAGTGGCAGTGCCCGTCGCCGCCGCCGCACGGCAACTTCGCGGAGCTGCCGAATTGTTATCGCGGTCCGTACGAGTACAGCCATCCCGACCGCAAGGAAGACTTCTGGCCGCAGAACCAGCCGGCCTGAGCCTGCTCGTAGACCGCTGATCAGGAGACGCGAGAGCGATGACACCGATTGCGACTTCACGCAGGGCGGCCGGTCTACCGACCGGAACGCTCGCGGTCTGGTGGCTGCTGGCTTCGGAGATCGTGATCTTCGGCGGCGTCCTGTGCTCGTACATCATGCACCGGCTGTCGCACGATTGGTGGGCGAATGAGGCAGCGCACACGAACGTCTACATCGGACTTCTCAACACGTTCGTGCTGCTGACCTCGAGCCTGTCGGCGGTCCTCGCGCACGCTGCCGCGGAAAGAGGGGACGGAAAGCTCGCCGCGCGCCGCCTCTGGTACACGATCGGCGGGGGCGGTGTATTCCTGATCGTCAAGAGCATTGAATGGACGAGTGAGATCCGCAGCGGGTACACGATCTCGTCCAGTGGCTTCTGGCAGTTCTACTACACGGCAGCCGGAATCCACGCATCGCACGTAATCGCGGGCATGATTGCAATGGCGGTCGTCGCGATGGACGCAGCGAAGGGCAAGTTTCTGCATCGCGTCGAGAACGCCGGGATCTACTGGCACTTCGTCGATCTCGTCTGGATTTTCCTCTTCCCGCTTCTCTACATCGCGAAGTGAGCGAACCAACCATGAACGATCAAGCGGAGCAAGCCACTCACGCGGAGCACGCGCACGCAGATCACGCGGCGCACGAGAGGCACTACGTCCTCGTTTGGGTGCTGTTGCTCGTATTGCTGTTGATCAGCTTCGCCGGCCCGATCATCGGCAACGCGTTGCATGATCGAGGCACGATCACGACCGCCTTCGCGCGCAACATCACACTGATCACGGCGTTCGGGATCGCGGTCTACAAGGCGTGGCTCGTCGCGAAGAACTTCATGCACGTCACCGTGCAGCCGCGCTTCGTGGTCTACATGCTCAGCACGGCGCTCGTGTTCATGCTGCTGTTCTACGCGGGCACCGCGCCCGACGTGATGGAGCACGAGGGCGCGAACTGGGCGAAGCCGAGCCCGCACGGCGTGATCCCGGAGCGCGCGCTGCACCCCGAAGCGCATCACTAGCCCTAGATTCGGGCTTCTCCCCGGAGGCCCCACACATGCAGAGCCGAACCGGCGTCCCGCTGCGCTTGATCTCCGATCCGCGGCCGCAGCCCGCGATCCCCAGTGCGGTGCTCGGCATGAGCATGTTCGTCTTCAGCGAGGCGATGCTGTTCGCGGGGCTGATCAGCGCGTTCTCGATCACGCGCGCGAGCTCGCTGCTCGGCTGGCCGCCGCCCGGGCAGCCGCGCCTGCCCACCGAGGAGACCGCGGTCAATACGCTCGCGCTGCTCGCCTCGGGCGCGGTGCTCTGGCTCGCGGGCCGAGCCCACGCGAAGGATCAGCGCTCCGCGTCGCGACCGATGCTCGCCGCGCTCGCGCTCGCCGCGTTCTTCGTGGCGTTCCAAGGCTGGGAGTGGACGCAGCTGCTCGCGCAGGGCCTCACGCTCACGTCGAGCCAGCACGGCGCGTTCTTCTATCTGATCATCGGGATCCACGCGCTCCACTGCGTCGCCGCGATCGCGTCGCTGACGTGGGCCTACCGCCGCCTCGCGACCGGAGTGCTCGCGGCGAGCACGTTCCAAGCGGTGCGCGTGTTCTGGTACTTCGTGGTCGGCCTGTGGCCGCTGATCTACTGGCGGGTCTACTGGTGAGGGCGCGGCTGACAGCGCTCGCCGCGTTCGCGGCCGCTTCGCTGCCGGCGCAGCAGGCGCTCGCGTGCGCCGTCTGTTTCTCCGGCCGCGACGAGAGCCGGCTCGCCTATCTGCTGACGACGCTCTTCATGACCGCGCTCCCGATCCTCGCGCTGGGTGCCGGGATCTATTGGGTCGTCAAGAAGGCGGCCGCCGCCGAGCGGGACGCGGACACGCATTAGGAAGCCTGCGCCGGCTCCACGTAGCCGGCGAGGCGCAGGCCCTCGGCCAAGCGCTCGATGTATGCGGCCCGTGCCGGATCCACCACGCGGGCGAAGGCGGCCAGGCTGAAGCTCGGGGAGACACGTCGAAGCTCGTCGAGCGCGAGCCGCGCCTCTTCGGAGCGTCCGAGCAAGGCAGTCGTGGCGACGAGCAGAGCCCACACCAGGGGCTCCGAGTCGCGCAGCTCGATGCTGCGGTGATACGAGTCGTACGCGTCCTCGAGGCGACCCGAGACGAAGTGACAGCTGCCGATACTGCCGACCATCCAGAACAGCATGGGGTCGCGAGGTGACAGGCGAATGGCTTGCTCGATCAGGCGAATCCCTTCGTCGGGATCGCCGTGCATCGCCACGAGCTGGCCGAGAGAGCTCAGCGCGCGCACGTAGCTCGGGTTGCGGTCGACCGACTCGCGCAGCTTGGCGATCGCATGCTGGATGTCACCCGTCAGCAGGAGCGCGATTCCCTGAGCGCACAGGGAGAACGCGTCGTCCGGAGCAATCCGCGCGCAGTAGGCGGCGTACTCCTCGACCTTCTGAAGCGACGCAATGGGATTGGACGACCACTGCAGGAACAGCGTGTCGTAGTGCGCCATCGCCGCACCGAACGCTGCGAGCAAGCTGTCGGGGTCGAGCGCGAGCGCTCGCTCGAAGCACTCGATCGCGCGGCCGTTCTCGACGCGCTCGCGGCGCTCCAAGTGCGCGTGACCGCGCACCGCCGTCAGCCATGCATCGGGGTCGGGCCGCGCGTCCCTGCGCGCTCGCGTGTGCGCTGCTTGCAGGAGCTCCGGGTGGAGCGACGCAGCGATTCGCCTCGCGATCTCGTCCTGGATCACGAACACGTCGGCGAGCTCGAGGTCGTACGTCTCGGCCCAGGTGTGGGCGCCATCCATCGCATCGATCAGCTGGACGGTGACGCGGATCCGATTTCCGCCGCGCCGAACGCTTCCCTCCACGAGATACGCGGCACCCAGCTCGCGTCCGACCCGCACGAGATCGTTCGCCTCGCCCCGATATTGGAAGCTCGATTGGCGCGCGATCACCGCGAACCAGCGAAAGCGGGAGAGCCGCGTGATCAGCTCCTCGGCGAGCCCATCAGCGAATGCATCGTCCTCGCGATCTCCGCTCAAGTTGTCGAAAGGCAGTACGGCGATCGCGCGTCGCCCGAAAGTCGCTTCCGCCGCGCGCGCAGGAGCCGTGTTTGCGAGCGCCTCGAGCTGTGCGAGCGCGACGGCGGCCTCGGTCCGATTCGTCACGTCGAGCACGCGGTAGATCGCGGCCAGGTGGATCTTCACCGTGCCGCGCGAGATTCCGAGCACGCCACAGATCTCGGGGTTCGTGAGGCCCTTTGCGACGAGCGCCAGCACCTCGCGTTGGCGCGGAGTCAAGTCGTTCGGGCGGGGCAGACGTCGGGCCACACGAGCCATTCCTTCACAGCGCCCTGCGCTCCCCGATCGCGAGGAGGTGACTACGGCTTCTTCTTCCACCCACTGCCGTCGTGAACCCACTCGCCCGACGGCCGGTTTGCGATCAGCTTCTGGCCCGCGAGCGCCGCGACCGCCTCGACCGGCGCGCCGGTCTTCTTGGCGATCTCCGCGTAGTGCGCGCGCCGCTGCGCATTCACCTGCTCGGCGAGCTGGCTGACTTCCTGCGACGGGGAGTCGTCGACCGCCGCCACGTAGCCATCGGAGCGCTCGCCGAGCTTTCCCTTCGCGCGCGCCTCGTCGAGATCGAGCGCGAGCGCCGGCAGCGCGATCGCGAGCACGAGCGCCGCCGCGCCGATTTTCTTCAACCAAGTCATCTCGGCCTCCTCAGAAAATCCCGGGCTCGGACTTGAACAGGTCATCGAGCTCCTTGTCCACCTTGATGCGGATCTCGTGCTCGATCTTGATGTTCAGGTTGATCGTGATCGGCTCTTCGGCGCGCACGTTCACGTTGTGCGTGCAGCCGGCGAGCCCGCTCGCCAGCGCGATCGCCGCCGCCCCCAACAAACGCCTCATGGCTTCTCCTCCCCCATCGCTTTCTGCACCTGCTCCTCGATCTCTTCGGGTACGCCGGTCGCAACGGCGGCCGCTCGCAGCAAGCTGCCGAGGGGGAGATCGACGTTCACGTTGAGTACGACGGGCCGCCCTTTCTGGAAATTCGGGTTGCGCCCACGGATGTGCATGCGGACGGCGACTCTATCGGAGAGGTCCCCGTCGATCGTGAGGGTCAGCTCGTCGTATTGCAGGTTCTCGAGCGCGCCGAGCACCGGGACGAGCGCCGGCTGCTTGCGCGCGAGCGCGGCGCCGCCTTCGCCCGACGTGAAGCGGATCACGCCGGTCTCGGTCGCGCGCAGCTCGCCACCGTTCACGCGCAGCGCTGCGCCGCTCTGGAGCAGCGGCGTGACGCCGCCCAGAACGCCGGTGCCGGCGAGCCCGTCGAAATCGAGCGCCGCGAGCAGCTGCTCGACGGACACGCCTTCGACGCGCAGCTCGAGCCGCCGCTCGCGCGCATCGAGCGGAATCGCGCCCGAGAAGACGAGCTTCCCGCCCGCGAAGCTCCACTCGGCCTCCTCCACCGCGAGAACTCCGTCGCGCCTCAGCTCGAACCTCATCGTGCCGTTGCCGAGCGGGAGCCCCGCGTCGACCGATTGCATCCAGATGCGTTGGCCGGGCGGAGAGACGAGCGGATCCATCTCGGTCGCCGTGATCACGCCCATCAGCCCGCGCAGCGTCGCGTACTCGGTCACGAGGTCCGCGCCGTTCAGCGCGATCACCGCGCTCGCCGAAAGCTCGCCGTGCTCGTACGACGCGAGGCCCTCGCCGCCGACCTTGCCGCGCGCGCCCTGGATCGCATCCGCGAGCCACGGGAAGACGCGCCCCGGCTGCCGCGTCTTCGGCGAGACGTCGGTCTCCGGAAGCACGACGCGCATTTCGAGGCGCTCGCGCTCCGGCTCGAGCGCGCCGGAGATCTCGAACGCGAGACCGTCGCCCGGCGTGTGCGCCGTCCCGCGCAGCGCGATGCGCCCGAGTGAGCCTGATAAGTCCGCGGCGACGCGCAACGGCGCGATCAGCGCGGGCTGCGAGAGCTCGGTCGCGCGCGCGACCCGCACCGTTCCGGTCAGCGCTTCGCCGGCGAGCCGCACCTCCGCCGCGAGGCCGGAAAGCCGCGCAATCTCCGGCGCGAGCGCCTCGGCGGCCTCGAGCTCCACCCGCAGCTCGCCGCTCGCGAGCGCGTAACGCGCGTGGGCGCGCGCCGCGGGCGCTGCGAAGAGATCAGGCGCGTCGACGCCGCGCAGCTCGAACGTCGCGTCGACGGCGTCGCCTCGCAGGAGCACGTCGCCCGCCACGCTCGAGAGGGTCGCGAGCTCGCGGATCGCGAGGGCGCCGCCCTCGAGCCGCGCCTCGCCCGCCATGACGCCCGCTTCATCGCGCGTCACGAAGCCCTCGATCTCGAGCGGCGCGTCTGCGCGCACCGGCAGCGCGCGCGCGTCGGGGAGCACGCTTCCGCGCAGCTCGACACGCAGCGCCGCGAGCGAGCCGAGCGCGCGCACGTCGCCCGAGACGCTTCCCCACGGCGTGATGCCGCGGAGCGCGCCGGCTGCCGCGATCTCCTGCGTCGCGAGATCCACCGTCCCGCCGCCGCCGAAGTCGAGCGCGCCCTGCGGCGATTCCCCGCGCAGGCTGAAGCTCGCGCGCACGAGCGAGCCCTCGGGCTGCGCGCCGCCTTCGGCTTGCAGATGCAGCGCGCCTTGCTGCGAATCGATCAGCGCCTGCGCATCGGCGAGCTCCGCCTCGAGAAACGGCAGCGTGAGCGGCTCACCGTCGCCGGCCGGCGCCTCGAGCAGCGCGTCGAGCGATCCGAGCGAGAGCCCATCCTCGCCGAGGCTCGCGCGCAGCCGCAGGCCGTGGAGCTCGATGCGGTCGAGCCGCCCCGCGCGCAGTCCCGCGAACGACCAGCGCAGCGTCGCGCGCGCGAGCGCGAGATCCGGCAGGTTCGGATCTCCCAGCTTCACCTCCGCGAGCTCGGCGCCGCGCAGATCGAGCTGCGCGACGCGCAGCTCCGCGGGCACGCCGCGCGTGCGCAGCTCGCGCAGCGCGAGCCAGCGAGCGAGCGCGATCCGCTGCCAGTAGAGCGCGGCGAGCGCGAGGCCGATCGTCACGAGCGCCGCGAGCGAGAGCAGCGCGACGGAACGCGCGCGAGACACGCGCTACCCGACGACGTTCACGAGCCGCCCGGGAATCACGATCACCTTCTTCGGCGCGCGCCCGCCGAGATGTTTCTGCACGTTGGGCGCCGCGAGCGCGGCTGCGCGGATCTGCTCGTCGCTCGCGCTCGCCGGCAGCTCGATTTGATCGCGCAGCTTTCCGTTCACCTGCACCGGCAGCTGGATCGTCTCGGCGACGAGCAGCCGCGCGTCGGCGCTCGGCCACCCCGCGAGCGCGACCTCCCGCGCGTGGCCGAGCCGCGCCCACAGCTCCTCGGCGAGATGTGGCGCGAACGGCGAGAGCATGCGCAGAAACGCGTCAGCCGCGTCGCGCGGCAGCGGCGCGTCCTTCGCGATGTCGCGCGCCCACACCATCAGCTTCGAGATCGCGGTGTTCGGCTGCACGGCGTCCATGTCGGCCGTAACACCTGCGATGGTCTGCGCGGTGAGGCGCGCCTGGGCCGGCGTGCCCATCCCGGGTGCGAGCTCGCGCAGCGGCTCGCCGCCGGCGTCTTCGTCGACGAACAGGCGCCAGGTGCGCTGCAGGAAGCGCTGGCAGCCGGGGATGCCGTCGGTCGACCACGGCGCGCCCTTCTCGAGCGGGCCCATGAACAGCTCGTAGAGCCGCATCGAGTCGGCGCCGAACTCCGCGATCACCTCGTCGGGCGAGACCACGTTGCCGCGGCTCTTCGACATGCGCTCGATCACCTCTTCGAGCGGCAGGTCGTCGATCGTCGGATGCAGCGGCGTGCCGTCGGCTGCGCGGCGCACGTTCTGCATCCGTACCCAGCGCTCCTTCACCTCGGCGCCGGTCGCGACCGCGATCGCGCGCTCGCCTTCGACGCGGACGGCCGACGCCGGAAACACGCGCGGCTTCGCGTTCGGGTCGTCGTTCAGGTTGTCGTCGTAATACCTGTAGCTGTAGCCGAGGATCAGGCCGGGATTGAGCAGCTTCGCGAACGGCTCCTTCGTGTGAACCAGCCCGCAGTCGTACAGCACCTTGTGCCAGAAGCGCGCATACAAGAGATGGAGCACCGCGTGCTCCGCGCCGCCGACGTAGAGGTCGACCGGCATCCAGTAGCGCTCCGCTTCCTGCGACCACGCTTCTCGGTTGTTATGGGGATCGAGGAAGCGCAGGTAGTACCAGCAGCTGCCCGCCCACTGCGGCATCGTGTTCGCGTCGCGCCGCGCGGGGCGGCCCGTCGCCGGATCGGTCGTCTCCATCCATGCCCGTACACGCGAGAGCGGCGTCTCGAACTCGCCGCTCGGCCGAAAGGCGTCGAGCTCCGGGAGCATCACGGGCAGATCGGATTCGGGGACGAGCTTGGTCGTGCCGTCCTCGAGATGGATCACGGGCAGCGGCTCGCCCCAATAACGCT
>DASTOI010000820.1:0-5195 GCA_035762585.1 Myxococcota bacterium | reverse complement strand
CGCCGCGATTCACTCCGTGCTCGCGACGCGCAAGCTGCGCGGCGTCTCGTTCTCGGGCTAGGGACCGACTACCGATGCGCACACCCCGGTCGCGCCGCGCTCCTCACGCGGCCTGCCCGCTTCGCACCGGGCCCGCCTCTGCCCGGGACAGGAACGGCAGTGCGAGGAGCTTCGGAAGGGAGTCCGCCTGGCGCGGATCCACATCGCCGAGCCCGTAGGTCACCGAGCGCGTTCGGTCCACCGACGTGAACGACCGGAAGGCTCGGTCGTAGACGGAGAGGATGTTTCCGTAGTTCGAGTCCGTTTCGATGGGGTCGCGAGAGTGATGCACCTTGTGCATGGCCGGCGTCACCCAGATCAGCGAGAGGGCCCGGTCGAGCGGCGGCCAGAGCCGAATGTTGGCGTGCTCGAGGACGCCGTTGATTCCCGTGAGCAGCCGCTGCAGCGCGACCGCCTCCGTGGGCACACCGAGCAGCCAGGTCGGCACGAGCAAGAACAGGAACCGCCACAAGCCCTCGAGGGGGTGATTCCGAAACGTCGTCGTCGCATCGACGAACGGGTCGCTGTGGTGGACGCGGTGTACGCGCCAGAGCATCGGCCATGCGTGCAGCAGGCGATGGGCGAGATACCCGAACGAGAAGTCGAGCACGATGAAGCCGCCGGCGATCTGGACGACGCGCGGGATCCCGAGCTGCGTCATGAGTCCGGGACCCTGCAGCGAGAGCGCCAGGGCGACGCCGGCTGCAGCCCACGTGAGCGCCCCGTTCCACGCGAGTGTCAGCGCCGTGATGCCGAGATTCGTGGCGACCCGCCTTCGCTGCGCTCGCGGGCGTTGGAGCATCGGCAGCGCGAGCTCGAGCAGAGTCGCCAGCGCCAGCATCGGGACGATGACCGAGAGGGATGCCAGAAAGGCGCTGAAGTCCATGGCTGCTCCTGGGAGTTTCGACGGCCCATCTGCAGCACGCTCGAGCAGGACGTCTTGTTACGGAGCGGCCTGGCACCGCCGGCGACGGCGGCTCGAGACGCGTGCGATGGTCAATCTGCAGCGCGAGGCTCGGCGGCTGCGGGCGACGGCTCGGCTCGCGCTGCGAGGCGCGCGACGAGCTCCGCGACCTCGAGTTTCAGCGCGGCGCGGGACGGGAAGTACTGCTCGCGCATCGGTGGAAAGCCTGCCCACACGTCGACTCGTGACGCGGTCGCGCGCACGTCACGCGGCAGCTCCGTGTCGATCGCGACCACGAGGGCGGCGTGGCGAGCATCGCGGGCGTCGATCACCCGGGGCACGTAGCCGCCGAGTCGGAAGCCATCGAGCGCGAGCGCGACGGCCATCGAGAATGGAACGGCCGAGTAGCTGGGGATCGAGGCTCTCGCAGCGGCACGCTCACGAAGCCCGCGCTCTTCAGCGAGCCGGTTGAAGTACGCAGCCGACCACACGCTCATCGCGACGCCGTTCCTGCACACGAACACGATCGGCGCCGGATCGCGAGCCGGTCCGATCGGCTCGAGCCGTGCAGCCGTGAGAGCTCCGACGAGCAGGAGCGCTGCGCCGATCGCGGGCGTCCGGCCTCTTCGCACACGCGCTCCTTCGCAGCGCGGAAGTGGCTTCTCAGGGACCCTGAGAAGTCACAGCAGATCGGAGAGAACACGCGGGAACGGATGGCTTCGTTACGCGTACGTCTCGGCCGTCGCGGCGCCCGGCGCTAGTTCCCCGCGGCCATCACCGGCGTCGTGATGCGGACCGGCAGGCCCGCGCTCGCGAGCGAGGCGCGGGCGACGCGATCCCAGTCGACGCGCGCGAGCTCGCCGGCCGCTGCTTTCGTGACGAGCGCGCGCAGGTCACGCGCGGGCTCGCGCTCGAGCTTGCCCGTCTCGTCGAGCACGATCGATCGCTCGAGATCCGGGTGCACCTCGAGGTAGAGCTCCCCGCCGACCCAGCCGAGCTTCACTGGCTCGTACACGACGCGCACTTTCGTCTTCAGCGAGACGAGGCCGAACAGCTCCTCGATGTCGCCCGGATACAGCCGAATGCAGCCGCGGCTCGTGTGGCGGCCGACGCCGCGCGGCTCGTTCGTGCCGTGAATCAGATAGGCCGGCCAACCCAGATAGAGCGCGTACGCGCCCAGCCGGTTGTCGGGGCCCGGCGGGATGGCGCTCTTCAGCGTCGGATCGTCGCGGCGCGCGGTCGGGCCGGGATACCAGGTCGGGTCCTTCTGCTTGCGCACGACGCGCGTCGTCCCCTGCGGCGTCGCGTAGCCGTCCTTCGCGATGCCGATCGGGTAGCTGCGCGGCGGCTCGCCCTCGGCGAAGTAGTAGAGACGCATGTCGCCGGTGTTGACGACGATGCCCTCGCGCTTGCCGGACGGCAGCAGGTGCACGTCCGGCACGACGAGCCGCGCCCCAGCGGCCGGCACCCACGGATCGATGCTCTGATTCGCGGCGACGAGCTCGAGGTATCCGACGCCGAGCTCGGGCGCGAGATCGACGAGCGTGTCCTCGGCACGCAGCGGGCGGAACGAGAGGTGGCCGATCAGGTCGTCGGAGAGCGGCGGGCTCTCGAGCGGGTGCGGCGCGGGCCGCGGTGCGAGCGCGGCCTGCTCGTCCGCCGGCGTGATCGCGCAGCTCGCAGCGAACGCGAGCGCGCTCAGCATCGCGAGCAGCGTGAGGCTGTTAGGGACGTATCTCGATCGGTGTGCCATCCGCCACCAGCTTCCAGATCTCATCGATCTCCTCGTTCGAAACCGCGACGCAGCCGTCGGTCCAATCCCAACGCGCATGCTCGCTGCCCATCCAGCCGGCGTCCTCGGGCAGCCCGTGGATCATGATCTCTCCGCCCGCGTCGGCGCCCGCCTCCCGCGCGCTGCGCACTTCTCCGGCGTTGGGATACGAGATGTGCAGCGCGCGGTGAAACTCGCTGTCCGCGTTTCGCCAGTCGATCGTGTAGACGCCTTCCGGCGTGCGGCCGTCTCCGGCGCGCCGTTTGGCGCCGACGGGATCGCGCCCGAGGGCTACGCGGTACTCGCGCACCGGGTAGCCGGCGAACCAAAGCGTCAGCCGCCGCGCGCGCTTTTCGACGAGCACCCGCTCGACGCGAGGCTGGATTCGCCCCGCGACGAGATCGTCGATGCAGCGCGCAGCGGCGGCTGCGTCGTCCTCACCGGCGCGCGGCCGGCCTCTCGTTCCCCTACTTCTGCAGAGAGCGTTGAAAGATGCGGTCCGCCTTTTCCCCCGCGGTCTTGGCCTCCGTCGCCGCAGCATCGGCGGCCGCGCGCGCTGCGGACGCCTCCTGCTGTGCGGCGGCGGCGGCGCTCTTCGCCTCGTCAGCGGCGCGCCTCGCGTCTTCGGCGGCGCGCTTCGCTTCGGCGGCCTCCGAGCGCGCGGCAGCCAGATCGCTCTGCACTCGCGTCATGTCGGACGTCGACGCGCAGCCGACTGCTCCGAGCGTGGTCGCCACGGCCAAACTGAGAATCGCTTTTCGCATGCTTACTCCTAAGAAAGTTGCGCCGCGGTTCGTGCGGCGCGGGTTCGAGCGCATCAGGAGCCACTACGAGCGCGGCCGTCGGCCCTGGGACGTTGCGCCTCGCTCGCCGTAGGTGTCCGTTCGCCCCCGGTTGGATGCACCCTGAGGACGCCGACTGTGGCGGGACGCGGTGTGGGGATCTGTGACCCGCGGCACCCTCCGCGTTTGAATGTGCGCCGCCGCCGGGCTACCGCGCGGTCGTGAGCGAGCAGCCCCCGTCTCCCGCGTACGCCCGCTACGTACTCGCGCTGCTCGCTGCGAGCTACGTCGTCAACTACCTGGATCGCTACGTGTTCTCGATGCTGGCGGGCCCGATCCAGCAGGAGTTCGCGATCTCCGACGGAACGATGGGCCTCTTGCTCGGCCCCGCGTTCGCCCTGCTCTACTCCGGCCTCGGCGTGCCGGTCGCCTGGCTCGCCGACCGCAGGTCGCGTCGCGACCTGATCGCGCTCGGGCTCGTCGTCTGGAGCGCGGCCACGGCGCTGACCGGCGCCGCGCGCGCGACGTGGCAGGTCGCCCTCGCGCGCATCGGCGTCGGTGTCGGCGAGGCGGCGGGCGCCGCGCCGGCGCATGCGCTGATCGCCGACTACTTCCCGCCCGAGCGCCGCGCGACCGCGCTCTCCGTGTTCCAGCTCGGCGTCCCGATCGGACAGATGCTCGGCACGCTGATCGGCGGCCTGCTGGTCGCGCCGCTCGGCTGGCGCGGCGTGTTCGCCGCCGTCGGCGTCCCGGGCATCGCGCTCGCGCTGTTGCTGCGGGCGACGATTCGCGAGCCGCTGCGTCCGGCGCGCGCTCCCAGCTCGCTCGGCGCCGCGCTGCGCGAGTTCGGCGAGAGCGCGCTGCTGCTGATGCGCATCCCGACCTTCGTGGCGATCGCGCTCGGCGGCATGTTCGCGTCGCTCGCCGGCACCGGCTTCGGCTTCTGGCTGCCGCAGCTGTTCGTGCGCTCGCACGGGATGTCGCTCGCGAGCTTCGGCATGAGCTACGGGATCGTGAACGGCGCCGCCGCGGTGACGGGCACGCTGCTCGCCGGCGTGCTCGCCGACCAGCTCGCGCGCCGCGACCCGCGCTGGCGGCTGCGCGTCGCGGCCGCGTCGGTCGCGCTCTCGATGCCGCTGTTGATCGCGATCTGCGCCGTGCCCGATCCGCGGCTCGCCGTCTGGCTCTCGGTGCCGACCGGCATCGTCGGCGCCGGCTACGCGCCGGTGCTGTTCGCGATCGCGCAGAGCCTCGCGCCGGCGCGCGTGCGCGCGTTCACATCGTCGGTGCTGATCCTGTTCATCACCGGCGGCGGCATGCTGTTCGGCCCGTCCGCGATCGGGTTCCTCTCGTCCGCGCTCGCGCCCGCGTACGGCGTCGAATCGCTCCGCGTCGCGATGATCGCCGTGCTCGCGACGATGACGCTCGGCGTCGTCGCGCTGCTGGCCGGTACGCGCAGCCTGATGCGCGACCTCGCACTCACGCGCAGCGTCTGATGTTAGGATCGCGCCGATGAAGCTCGGGCTGATCCTTTGGCCGGTCGTCGCGATCGCGGCCTTCGCGCTGCTCTCGAGCGGCGCATTCGCGCAGACGGCGCCGTTCCCCGGGAAGCGCGTGAATCCCGACTACCCCGATTCGCTCGCGACGAAGCGGATCGAGGGCTGGTCCACCATCACGTTTCACCGCGCGGCGACGGGCG
>DASTOI010000819.1:0-4658 GCA_035762585.1 Myxococcota bacterium | reverse complement strand
GTGCGAGAAGATCACCGGCGCCTTCGAGACGCGCATCGCATCGAGCGCCGTCTCGTCGCTCGCGTGCGAGAGGTCGACGAGCATCCCGAGCCGGTTCATCTCCTGCACGACGCCTTCGCCGAACGGCGTCAGCCCGCCGTGTCGTGCCGGCAGCGCCTGCGAGTCCGCCCAGTCGAGCGGCGCATCGTGCACCAGCCCCAGCGAGCGCACGCCGAGGTCGTAATAGGCGCGCAGCGCGCCGAGCGAATTCTCGAGGCCGTAGCCGCCCTCCATCGCGAGCAGTCCGCCGATGCGGCCCTCGCGCATCGCGCGCTCGAGATCGTCGGCGCGGAGCGCCAGCGCGAGATGATCGGGGTGCGCCGCGATCACGCGCCGCATCAGCGCGATCTGCTCGAGCTGCGTCTTCGCGAAGCCGTCCTTCGTGTCGCCCGCGATGTAGACGCTCCAGAGCTGTCCGCCGAGGTGCCCGGCGCGCAGCCGCGGCAGATCGGTCTGGCCTTTCGGCCGCGCGTGCAGCCCATAATCACTCGAGAGCGCGTTCGCGCCGAGCTCGCTGCGCAGCGCGATCGCGAGATCGTTGTGGCCGTCGATCACGGGCGACTCCGCGAGCAGCGCATTCGCGCGCGCGAGCGCCTGCTCGGGCGTCAGCCGCGCGGCGACCGACTGCGCGCGCGCGCTCGCCGCGAGCAAGAGAGAGAGGGCCGCGGCCGCGGCGAGCGCGCGCATCGCGGACGTCGTCAGCCCGGGAAGCTCTCGCCGAGCATCTGCTCCGAGACCGCCCACAGCTTCTTCGCGTTCTCGGCGTCGAGCGCGTACGGCGCGCAGCCCGCCGAGCCCGGCGGCGGATTCGGGCCGGAGATCCGCGCGTCCTCGAGATAAAGGCCGCCCTTTCCAGCGAGCTCGGGCGCCGTGGCGCCCCACACCTGCGTTGCGGCGCCTTGCTCCGGCGTCTTCCACGCCATCCCGCCGGTGTTCGAAGAGCGCTGCGCCGCGCGCTGTTGGATGAATGCGATGTCCTCGGCCGTCAGGTGCCGCCCGAGCTCGGTGCGGATTCCGCCCGGATGATTCGCGAACGCACGCACGCCCTTCCCTGAGAAGCGGCGATCGAACTCCACCGCGAACAGGATGTTCGCGGTCTTCGCCTGACCGTAAGAAGCCCACTTGTCGTAGGGGCGCTTCTCGAAATGGATGTCGTCGAACACGACCGGAGAGAACTGGTGCCCCGCGGAGCTCACCGAGATCAACCGCGACGGCGCGCCGGCGATCAGCGCGGGCGCAAGCAGATTCCCCAACAAGAAGTGGCCCAGGTGATTCGTCGCGAACTGCATCTCCCAACCTTCGGCCGTGCGCTCGAGCGGGCACGCCATCACGCCGGCGTTGCCGATCAGCAGATTCAGCTTCGGGTGCTTCGCGAGGAACGCCTTCGCGAACGCGCGCACGCTCGCGGGCTGGTCGAGGTGCAGCTGCATCACCTCGAGCTGCGCGTTCGGATGCTTCGCGCGGATCGCAGCCGCCTGCTGCTCGATCTTCGCGACGTCGCGCGCGGCCATCACGACGCGCGCGCCCTTCGCCGCGAGCGCCCGCGCCGTCTCGACGCCGAGGCCGCTCGAGGCGCCGGTCACGAGCGCGAGCTTGCCGGTGAGGTCGGTGCCTTCGAGCACCTGATCCGCAGTGGATTTCATGTCGAAAACGCGGGAGGGCATGCAGGTCTCCTTGGGAGGGCTGGACGCGCGAGTCGCCGGAGGCGTGCTTTACACAACTTTACGCCGGTGAGGCCGCGCAGAAAGCCGAGGCCTTTAGGTTGGCTCATGCGAAATGGGCGCGCCCAAGAATCGCCCAAGGAGATCGCAATGAGCTTCACGATGAATCGACGGCGTTGGATCGGACTCTCGCTGGCCGGCCTCGCCGGCGCCGGCGCGCTCGCCGCGCTGCTCGCGGCACCCGCGCTCGGAGGCGGAGGCGGCGGGTGGTTCGGTCACGGCCACGGCGGCTTCGGCCGGCACGGTCATCACCGCCTCAGCGAGGAGCAGATCCGCGACCGCTTGGAGTGGATGCTGCGCGACGTCGACGCGAGCGACGAGCAGCTGGACCGCATCACGCAGGTCGCGACGACCACGGTGACGGAGCTGCGCGGGCTGCACGACGCGCACCGCGGCGCGCGCGAGCAGGTCACGACCGCGCTCGGCGGCGCGACCGTCGACCGCGCGGCGCTCGAGACGCTGCGCGCCGAGCACATCGCCGCGGCGGACGAGGCTTCGCGAAAGATCACTGACGCGCTCGCGCAGATCGCCGAGGTGCTGACGCCCGAGCAGCGCGCCGAGCTCGTCGCGCAGCACGCGAAGCACCACGCGCGGCATGAGCGCGAGCAGGCGGAGCAGCAGGAGTAGGAGCCGGGCCAAGATCCGTGTCCATTGGGGTCAGACCCCAATGGACGGCTGCTCGCCGATGCGCGGCGGCGGCGCGAACGTGCTGCCCCATGGCCCGCATTCTGATCGTCGACGACGACGCGGAGCTGACGGCGATGCTCGCCGACTATCTCGCCGCCGCGGGCTTTCGCGTCGAAGCGCGCGCGGGCGTCGCAGCGGGCGGCGCGGCGCTGCACGAGGCGGCGCGCCGTGGCGAGCCGTACGCGCTCGCCGTGCTCGACCTCATGCTCCCCGACGGCGACGGCCTCGCGTTCTGCCGCGCGCTGCGCGGCGAGGTCGATCCCGCGCTCGCCGAGCTCGGCGTCGTGATGCTGACGGCGCGCGGCGACGAGACGGACCGCGTGGTTGGGCTCGAGCTCGGCGCCGACGACTACGTCGCGAAACCGTTCCACCCGCGCGAGCTGCTCGCGCGCATTCGCGCGGTGCTGCGCCGGCGAGCCGGCGGCGCTCCGCGCAGCGACGTGATGCGCTTCGGCCGGCTCGAGATCGACCGCGGCGCTCGGCTCGCCCGCATCGACGGCGAGGAGCGGCCGCTCACGGCGATGCAGTTCGACTTGCTGCTGGCGCTCGCCGAGGGCGCCGGCCGCGTGCTGACCCGCGACGCGATCATGCAGAAGCTGCGCGGCCACGACCTCGAGGCGTTTGCGCGCGGCGTCGACGTCCACGTCGCGCGGCTGCGCGCCGCGCTCGAGGACGACCCGAAGCGCCCGCGCCGCATCCTGACCGTGCGCGGCGTCGGCTACGTGTTCGCGAGCAAGCAGGACGACGACGCGCGGAGCGGGCGATGACGGACGCTTCCGACCGCGTTCCGCGTAACGACACGCAAAGGGGTCAGACCCCAATCGGTGTCAGCGGCCGGAGGCCGCGCTTCTTCTGGCAGGTCTACCTCGCGCTGCTCGGCGTGATCGTCGTGTTCTTCGCGCTCTCGTTGGCGCTGTTCGTGCGCGGGAATCCGCCGCATGCGCGGCATCTGCGCGCGGCGATCGCGCTCGCCGAGGTCGCGCTGCCGGCCTCCGAGTCCGGCGCGATCGCGCAGCGGCGCATCGATGCGTTCGCGCGCGCGCTCGGCGGCAGCGCCGCGCTCTACTCCGCGGACGGCGAGCGCATCGCCGAAGCGGGCGCGCGGCTCCCGCGGCCGCGCGCGGGCGCGCGCGAGACGTACTTCACGCGCCATCCGTTCACCGGCGTCGCGCGCCTCTCGGACGGCCGCTGGCTCGTGATTGCCGGCCGCGAGGTCGAGCCGCCGCACGCGCGCATGCTGATCGGGCTGATCGCGCTCGCGCTGCTCGTCGCAGCGGGCGCGTGGCCGGTCGCGCGCGGCGTCACGCGCCGCCTGGAGCTGCTGACGACTCGCGTGCGCGCGTTCGGCGGGGGCGACCTCGGCGCGCGCGCCGACGCGAGCGGCCGGGACGAGATCGCAGCGCTCGCGCGCGCGTTCAACGAGAGCGCCGAGCGGATCGAGCGGCTGGTCGGCGGCCAGCGCGCGCTGCTCGCGAGCGCGTCACACGAGCTGCGCTCGCCGCTCGCGCGCATGCGCATCGCGGCCGAGCTGCTCGCCGGCGCTGGCACCGAGCTCTCGGTCGCGCGCCGTGAGGAGCTGCGCGAGCAGCTCGCGCGCGACATCGGCCAGATCGACGCGGCGGTCGACGAGTTGCTCGCGGTCTCGCGCCTCGACCTGCTCGCGAACGCGGAGCACGCGCCGGTGGACGCGCTCGCGCTCGCGGCGGAGGAGGCCGCCCGCGCCGGCGTCGAGGCGAGCGGCGCGCCGGCGCAGCTCGTCGGCGACGCGCGCAGCCTGCGCCATCTGCTGCGCAACCTGATCGCGAACGCGCAGCGGCACGCTGCCGGCGCCGAGCTGTTCGTCAGCGCCGAGCCGCTCGATCCCGCGCGGCCCGAACGCGGCGCGCGCTTCGTCGTCGAGGACGCCGGGCCGGGCGTCCCGGAGGCGGAACGCGCGCGCATCTTCGAGCCGTTCGCGCGCGGCGCGTCCGCGTCGACCGAAGGCGCGGGCCTCGGCCTCGCGATCGCGCGGCAGATCGCGCGCCATCACGGCGGCGAGCTCCGCTACGAGCCGCGCCCCGGCGGCGGCAGCCGCTTCGTCGCCGAGCTGCCCGGCCGCACGCGCGCGCCGGCCGTCTGAAGCGCCCAGGAGAAGTCCGATGACGTCACCGAGGAGACCCACTCAGGATGCGCGATCAACGCACGCCGAGGGTCCGACGCACGCGGAGGCCG
>DASTOI010000818.1:0-3935 GCA_035762585.1 Myxococcota bacterium | reverse complement strand
TGCGGGAAGTCCCAGCGTGCGGGGATCGTCTGGAGCGCGCCGTCGAGGCTCCAGCTCCAGCCGTGGAACGGGCAGCGCAGCTCGGGCGAGCGCCCGTCGCAATCCTTGAGCGCGCGGCCGCGGTGCAGGCAGGTGTTGCGGAACGCCTTGATCTCGTTGGGCGCGGCGCGAACGATCACGAGCTCGATGTCGGCGATCTTGTAGAGCGTGTGGTCGCCGACCTCGGGGATCTGCTCCTCGCGGCACGCGAACTGCCAGACCTTCTTCCACAGCTTCTCGACCTCGAGCGCGTGGAACTCGGGCGACGTGTACCGCGCGATCGGCACGCGCGCGGGCGGTAGCTCGCGCGCGCTCTGCCAGCGCAGCACGTCCGGCACCGGGCGCGAGTCGGAATCCAGCAGCTGCTGGTACGTGATGCCTTCGGAGCGCGGGCCCTGATTCGGCTTGCGGAACGGGAGCAGCGTCTCGGTCGCCATTCCAGCTCTCCTCGAAGGCGGGCCGCTGGGCCGCCCGCACGAGTGATTAGAAGTGGTGGCCCTTCGTGAAGCCGCCGTCGCAGACCAGATTCGCGCCGGTGATCAGGCTCGCCGCCGGGCTCGCGAGGAACACGACCGCGCGCGCGACCTCTTCCGGCGTTCCCATGCGGCCGATCGCGCACTGCGCGAGGGCGCCCTGATAAATCGCCGGCATCGCGTTCTTGATCGTCTCCCAGTTGCCGCCCTCGAAGTAGATCGGGCCGGGCGAGACCGTGTTCACGCGGATGCCCTGCTTCGCGAGCGCCTGCGCGAGATCGCCGGCGTGCGCGATCAGCGCCGCCTTCATCGCGTTGTACGGCTGCGGCACGCCGAGA
Source organism: Myxococcota bacterium (assembly GCA_035762585.1). Taxonomy (GTDB): domain Bacteria; phylum Myxococcota_A; class UBA9160; order UBA9160; family UBA6930; genus VGRF01. Next base: position 3,085 of record DASTOI010000818.1, on the reverse strand, counting down.
TACTCGAGCGCCGCGGTCGAGCTGATGAACACGATGCTGCCGGCCTCGGACTTCGCGAGGAACGGCAGCGCCGCCTCGACGCCGCGCGCGGCGCTCATCACGTCGACCTCGAAGCTCGCCTGCCATGCGGGCTCGCCCATGCCGCCGCCCGCGCTCGCGTTCGAGACGAACACGTCGAGGCCGCCGAGCGCGCCGGCCGCGTCCGCGACGAACGCTCTCAGCGCGGCGCCGTCGGCGACGTCGACCGCACGCGCGAACACGCGCACGCCGCGCTGCTCGAGATCCTTCTGCGCGCTCTCGAGGCCGCCCTCGCTGCGCGCGCAGATCGCGACGGCGGCGCCCTCGTCGGCGAGCTGGCGCGCGATCGCGAGCCCGATCCCGCGGCTCGCCGCGGTGACGAGCGCCTTCCTTCCGGAGAGTCCGAGGTCCATTCCTCTGCCCTTTCGTGCTCCGCTCGCGAAGCGCGGTTGGAATACGGGAACGCTCGGGCCGCTCCGCGTCCGCTCCGCCGACAGCGCCTCGGGCCGCGGCTCGAGCTGCGGTCCCGCGACCCAGTTGATGAAGTGCAGATCCGCCTCGCGCAGCTCGCCGGAGATCCAGCGCCCGAGGTCGGTGAAGAGGCCGCAGCGCCCGTCGGGCTCGGTGACCTTGCAGCGCGCGCCTTCGACGCGCTCGTAGATCGCCCCCGAAAGCGGGTGCCGCAGCTTCACGAGGAGGATTCTCCCGCGAGCGGCGCCTCGGCTTCGGGATCGGACGGCGCGCCCGGCCGTGCGGCCTGCGCGCGGCGCGCGACCTGCTCGAGAAGCGCCCGCGCGTGGCCGGTACAGACCCCCAACAACAGCAGCGCGGTCGCGTAGGTCGACGAGACGCGCATCTCCTCGTCGCTGATGCCGCCGGTCGCCCAGCGCAGCGAGGCCACCTGTGCGAGCGACTCGATCTGGTTCGCGAGCGCGTACGGGCTCGCCCATTCCGCGAGCTCGCCCGCGGCGGCGAGCTCCTCGAGTGCGCGCGCGAGCGGCTGCTGAACCTCGCGCGAGGTGCGCACGCGCAGCGACGCTGCGGCGGGCGACGCGTAGATCAGCCCGAGCATCGCGCGGTAGTAGTGCGGGGCGTCGAGGAACTCGTCGACGACGGCGTCCACGATCGCGAGCACGCGCTCGCAAGGCGGCAGCGCGGCGGACGCGGTGAGGCGCGCGACGTAGTGCTGCGTGCGGTCGGCCACCGCCGCGACAAGCACTTCTTCCTTCGACCCGATCAGGTTGTAGATGGTCGGCACGGTGACTCGGCTCGCGCGCGCGAGATCGCGCATCGTGAGCGCCGCGTAGCCGCGCTCGCCGATGATCCCCTGCGCCGCCGCGACGATCCGCGCCCGGCGCTCCGCCATCTGCTTCTCCAGGAACTCCACCCTCACAGCCGCTCCTTCGCCTTGTTCATTTTAACACGCTCAACGCCGCGAAAGCACACGGGAATCCTCGGCGGGCGCACCGGGGAGCACTGCCTCACGCCTCATCCCTGCGGGCGCCGCGCGAGCGCGACCTCGCGTGCCCAGCGGTAGTCGGCCTTCCCGCTCGGTGCTCGCACGATTTCATCCACGAACACGAACACGCGCGGCAGCTTGTAGCGAGCCAGGTGCGCCTCGCAGGCCGCGCGCAGCTCGGCCTCGCTCACGCTCGCGCCCGCGCGCAGCGCGACGACGGCGGTCACCTGCTGGCCGAAGCGCTCGTGCGGCGTGCCGGTGACGACCGCGTCCCAGACTGCCGGATGGTGCTTCAGCGCGTGCTCGATCTCCTCGGCGAAGATCTTCTCGCCGCCCGAGTTGATCGTCACCGAGTCGCGGCCGAGCAGCTTGAGGCCGCCGCCGGCGAGCGCGATCGCGCGATCGCCGGGCACCGAGTAGCGGACGCCGCCGATCACCGGGAACGTGCGCGCCGTCTTCTCCGCGTCCTTGTAGTAACCGAGCGGCACCGGCCCGCTGCGCGCGAGCCAGCCCGCCTCGTCCGATCCGGCGGCGAGGACGCGCGTCAGATCTTCGGAGAGCACGACGTTGCTCGCGGCGAGCGCGAAGTCGCCGGTCGTCGCCTTCTTGCCCGCGCGCGAAACCTGCGTCGCCTGCTGCCCGCTCTCGGACGAGCCGAGCACGTCGAGGATGCGCGCCTGCGGGATGCGCGCGAGCAGCTCGTCCTTCACCGAAGCGGTGAGGATCGCACCGCCCGACGTGATCGTTTGCAGCGAGCCGAGGTCGTAGTCGCGCTCGCGCAGCGCGTCGAGCAGCGGGCGCGCGAAGGCGTCGCCGACGATCGTCAGCGCGTTCACGCGCTCGCGCTCGACGGTCGCGAGCACGTCGCGCGCGTCGAAGCCGCGCACCGCGCTCTGCACGCACACGGTCGCGCCGGTGTGCCACATCGTGAACGCGGCCCAATGCGCGGCGCCGTGCATGAACGGCGCGGTCGGGAGGCCGCGTACGCGGCCGGCGCCGCGGCGCGCGCGCAGGGTGATCGCTTCGAGCGTCGGCTCGGTGCCGGCCCCCAGCCGGCCCAGGACCTCCGGGGCGACCTGGGTGATGTCGCCGGCGCCCAGGGTGAGCAGCAGGTCGCCGGGGCGGAGCAGCCCGACCAAGCCGTCGCACAGCCCGCGGCGAGGGAAGTGGTGTGGCCGGCGGTCGGGTGGGAAGGTGGCGCGCAGGCGTTCGATGTTCACGTCTTCGATGGCCGGCTCGCCTGCGGCGTAGATGTCGGTCAGCACGACGACGTCCGCGCCGGCCAGCGACGGGGCGAAGTCGTTCATCAGATCCTGGGTGCGGCTGTGGCGGTGGGGCTGGAACGCCACCACCAGGCGGCGGCCGTGCAGGCGCGCCGCCGCGATGGTGGCGGCGATCTCGGTCGGGTGGTGGCCGTAGTCGTCGACCACCAGCACCCCGCCCGCCTCGCCCCGCAGCGAGAAGCGGCGGTCCACGCCGGCGAAGCCGGCCATCGCCTCGCGGTACACCTCGAACGGCACGCCGAAGAAGTCAGCCACCGCCAGCGCGGCCAGCGCGTTCTGCGCGTAGTGCACGCCCGGCAGCCGCACCTGCACCTCGCCCCGCGCG
>DASTOI010000817.1:0-8249 GCA_035762585.1 Myxococcota bacterium | reverse complement strand
TCGGCTCGTAGACGGAGCTCACGCCGCCGGCGAGCAGTAAGCCCATGAACGAGTGGCGGCGCTCGCGCTCGCGCACGCGCCGCGCGAGCGTCGCGTCTTCGCGCGCTTCCTCGAGCGCGGCGCGCAGCTGCGTCTCGGCGGCGAGGAACGGATTGCGCAGCGCCGCCGCGAGGCCGACGCCGAACAGCGACGCCTCGCGCGCCCACGGGTAGAGGAGCCGCTTGCCGCCTTGCTCGATGCCGCGTTCGAGCGCGCGCACGAGGCCGGGCAGCTCTTGGCGGAAGAACGCGCCGTCACTCGCGTGGCGAAACACGAAGATCACGAGCTCGAGCCGGCCGGTCTCGCCGGCGACGACGAGCGCGTCGCCGCCGAAGAACGGATCCGCAATGCTGCGGACCAGCGCAGCGAGCCGCGCGAGCGCCTGCATCCGCGCGGCCCCGCCGTGCGCCGCCTCGAGGAACCCGAGCGCGCTCGCATCGACCGCGACGACCCCGAGCAGCGGCCGCGCGTCGAATCCGCCGAGCAATGCGCCGAGCTGCTCGCCGAGCCGCGGCAGCGCGAGCGGCGCCAGCTCCTCGCGCGGCTCTTTCTCCGAGTCGTGCATGATCTCACCGCATCGGCACGCACCGCCGGACGATTGAGACGAGCTCCCGTGCGTGCGCTCCGTCCCTTCCTCTCCGCCGGCCGGAGTCCGCGACCGGCCGGCCGCGCGGCAACGCGCGCTCGGCAAATCGAGGCGGTTCGATCACGACGCGATCGCCGCGCACCCGAGCGCAGCGACGACGCGCGCAGCGTGCGCCCGATCGCGCCTCGAAGGCGCGATCGCCGCACCCCTCCCGAAGAAATGAGAGTGAGCCCCAAGCACGCCCACCGCACGAGAGCGCGCCGGCAAAAGGCCCGCGGCGCAGCGGGGGGTCGCGGAGCGAGCGCCCAGGCGTGACCGCGCTCAAACCAAAAGCGCAGCGCGCCAAGATCCTCGGACGGCGCACGCCCCGGTCCACCGCGGTCACGCGGCCGAGCGCAGCCGACCCCCCGCGCAGCCGCGGGCCGCTGCCCGCGACATGCAGCCAGCGCCCGCGACGAAGACGTCGCGCACATCGACGCTGCTACGGTGCCCCGCCCATGCCCCCCGTCCGCGCAGTCATCTTCGACCTCGGCGGCGTCGTGATCGACTCCCCGCTGCACGCGATCGCGCGCTACGAGCGCGAGATCGGGATCCCGGCCGGCGTGATCAATCGCGTCGTCGTCGACACCGGGCCGGAGGGCGCATGGTCCCGCCTCGAGCGCGGCGAGCTCTCGATGCTGGCCTTCTACCGCGAGTTCGAGGCCGAGCTGCGCGCCGCCGGCCACGCGATCTCCGCAGCGACGATGATGGCGCGCATCGCCGAGTGCGCGCCGCGGCCGGCGATGCTCGAGGCGATCCGGCGCATCCGAGCCCAAGGCCTGAAGGCGGGCGCGCTCACCAACAACTGGGTCGACGCCGAACGCGAGCCGACGCACGCGCTGCACGAACACTTCGACGCGTTCATCGAATCGAGCAAGGTCGGCCTGCGCAAGCCCGACCCGCGCATCTACGCGCTCGCGTGCGAAGCGCTCGGCGCGCTGCCCAGCGAGGCCGTGTTCCTCGACGACATCGGCCGCAACCTGAAGGCCGCGCGCGCGCTCGGCATGCGCACGATCAAGGTGGACGCGCCGGAGCCCGCGCTCGACGAGCTGCGGCGCCACGTCGGCTTCCCGCTGTCGTAGCCATGTCCTCCGCGGCGGACATGCGCCGAGAGGGCGCTCGGCTCTTGCGACTCGCCGTGCCGGTCGCGGCTTCGAACCTGCTGATGATCGGCATGGGCGCGGTCGACCAGCTGTTGATCGGTCATTACGGCACGCAGGAGTTCGCCGCGGTCGGTCTCGCGAACCCGTGGATCTTCGGCACGGTGTTCTTCGCGAACGGAATCCTGTTGGGGCTCGATCCGATCATCGCGCAGGCGCACGGCGCGGGAGACGGCCTGCGCTCCGCGCGCGCGCTCCACACCGGGCTCGTGCTCGCCGCGCTCTTGGCGGTTCCGGTCGCGATCGCGTGGTGGTTCACCGAGCCGGTGCTCGTCGCGATGGGCCAAGATCCGGCGCTCGCGGCCCACTCGGCGACGTTCGTGCGCGCGCAGATGCCGAGCATCCCGTTCTTCCTCGGGAACACGGTGCTCTCTCGCTACCTGCAGAACCGCGAGCACGTGAAGCAGACCGTGGTCGTGATGAGCGTCGCGAACCTCGTGAACGCGCTCGCGGCCTGGTCGCTGATCTACGGCCGCCTCGGCGCGCCGGAGCTCGGCATCCTCGGCGCCGGGCTCGCGACGAGCTGCGCGCGCATCGCGGCCGCGCTGACGCTGATCGGCTGGACGCGCGCGTTCCGACTGTATGACGGCGCGTGGGAGCCGTTCAGCCGGCGTGCGTTCGATTGGCGCGCGCAGCTCGAGGTGCTGCGGCTCGGCGTGCCGATCGCGTTCCAGACCTGCACCGAGATGTGGGCGTTCGGCATGGCGAGCTTCATCGCGGGCCCGCTCGGCGCGGTGCAGCTCGCAGCGCATCAGGTCGCGATGCAGTACGCGTCGATCACGTTCATGATTCCGCTCGGGATCTCTCAGGCGGTGACGATTCGCGCGGGCAACCTGATCGGGGCGGGCCGTAACGCGGAAGCCGCGCGAGCGGGCTGGCTCGGCATCGCCGGCAGCGCCGCGTTCATGGCGATCGCGGCCGTCACGTTCGTGCTCGGGCGCAATCAGCTGCCGCACGCGTTCACGAGCGACGCCGCAGTGATCGCGGCGGCGGCCGCGATCTTCCCGATCGCCGGCGCGTTCGAGGTCTTCGACGGAACGCAGGCGGCCGCGTGCGGGATGCTGCGCGGGATGGGGCGCCCGATGCCCGCGACGATCGCGAACATCGCGGGTTATTGGGCGATCGCGTTGCCGCTCGGCGCGTGGCTCGCGCTGCGCACCGAGCTCGGCCTGCGCGGACTATGGGCCGGGCTGTGCCTCGGACTGATCGTGGTCGCGGTCAGCCTCGTCGTGTGGCTGCGGCGCAATCCGCCGCGCGGCCGCGCGAGTACCTAACACCTCGAGCACGACGCCGGGCGCATCGCACAAGAGCGCGTGCGGCGCGTGAGCGAGCGCTGCGCGCGCGGCGGGCGCGTCGCGGCGTTCGAGACCGATCAGCACGCTCGCGCCGGCGGCGCGCACGCGCGCCGCGAGGCTCGCGTCGCCCGCGAGCCAGCGATCCCAGAGCCGGATCCAGCCGGCGCCCCCGCGCGCGAAGCGCTCGATCTCGTCGGGCTCGTCGATGAACGCAACCTGCTCCGCATCGGGTAGGCGTGCGCGCAGCGCGCGCGCCTGCGCTTCGCTCCGCACGCCGAGGCGGACGTTTCGCGGAGCCCCGGACGCGAGCGCCTTCGCGAGCACCGTGTGGAATGCGTCGGTCTCCTCCTTCAGATCGAGCAGCAGCACGCGCTCACCGAACGGGAGGCCCAGCGCCTGCGCGAGCGTGGGCACGCGCTCGGCGCTCAGGCCGGCTTCGCCGCGGAGATACAGGTCGCGCAGCTGCGCCAGAGCGAGCGAGCGCACGCGCCCGCGGCCGGCGGTCGTGCGCGAGATCGTCGCGTCGTGCATCAGCACGAGCGCGCCGTCGCGCGTGCTGCGCACGTCGAGCTCGCAGCCCGCGCCGAGCGCGAGCGCTGCGCGGCAGGCCGCGAGCGAGTTCTCAGGGAAGCCGGCGCCGCCGCGATGCGCGATCACGTGCGGGTCCGCGAGCGCAGCGGCAGCGGCGAGCGCGAGCCCCGCGCAAGCGGCGCGCAGGCCCGCGCGCGCCGCTCCGATCAACCGAGACGGTCCAGCGCCGCGAGCAGAGCGTCGGTCTCGGGCACGTCGGTCGTGCTGCGCGAGCGATGCAGGAAGCGGATCTTGCCCGCGCGGTCGGCCACCAGTGCGCCGCCCAGCCGGAACACGTCGCTTCTCGGGCTCGCGGCCGCGCGCATGTCCGCCTGCCCGAGGTTGCGAAGCGATGCGACTGGATCGCTCAGGAAGGGCTGCAGCGTGAGGCCGAACAGCCCCGTGCGCCCGAGCTCGAACGCGCGATACGCGTCGTGGCCGGGATCTCCATAACAAGCGTACGAGACGCGCAGCATGCGCGCGCTGCGCGCGGCCTCCGCGCCGGTGCCCTGCCCGATCGCGACCACGTTCGCGCCGCGCTCCTCGAACTCCGGCAGACGACGTTGCACCTCGACCAGGTGCTGACGGCAGATCGGTCAACCGAAGTGGCGCAGGAAGATCGCAGCGAGCGGGCGCTCCGCGTGCAGCGACGCGAGCGAGACGGCGCGCTCGTCCGCGTCGCGCAGCGTCAGCTTGGGGAGCTTCGCCCCGACTTCCAGCATCGCGGCAGCATACGCCAGCGCGCGACCGAAGCGGGCGCGCGAAAACGCGAGGCCGCGCGGCTTGCCGTGATTTTCATCACTCACACCGGCAACGCGTATGTCGAAGAGCAGAATCGACTTCGCCAATCAGCGGGGGTGCGATGGCGATTCGAAACAGCTTGCTCGTCGTCGAGGGCGCCGGCTCTCCGCTCGAGCCGATCGCGCGCCGGCTCGTCGCGCTCGGCTTCCACGTCGTGCGCGCGAAGACGCCGCGTGACGCGCAGGACGTCTTGCGCGACCCGCGCTTCCTGCTCGGCGCGGTCGTGATTCCCGCCGATCTTCCCGCCGCCGATCTCACGAGCGCGCTCCACGCACTGCGCGCGGGAGGCCGCACCGGCATGCTGCCGATGCTCGCCTGCGGCACGCGGCCCGATCCGACCACGCGCGAGCGGCTGCGCCGAGCGGGCGCCGAGCACGCGCTCTGGTTTCCGCTCGACGATCACCTGCTGCGCTTCCAAGCGAATCGCGCGCTCGCCGGCGGCGCGCCGGCGCGCGTCTCGCGCCGCGCGGAGCGCGTGCCGACTAACTGGCCGGTGAGCTTCCGCCTGAGCGGCCGCGAGAAGCTCGCGAAGATCTACTCGCTCTCGTCGAGCGGCGCGTTTCTCGCGACCGCCCAGCCGTCGCTGCCGCGCTCGCTCGTGCACGTCATGCTGCCGCTGCCGGGCCACGATGCGCGCGTCGCGGCCGAGGTCGTGATGACGAACGTCCCGGGCAACCTCGCGAAGGGGAATCTCCCGGTCGGCATGGGCGTTCGCTTCCGCGGCGTCGACGAGCAGGTCGAGGCCGCACTGCTCACCTACACGATGGAGCGCGGGCGCGTACTGAAGGTCTGACGCCGCGGTTTGCATCGGGGACGTACTTTCATCCGCATCCTTCGCAGCGTGAAAGTACGTCCCCGATGAAAGCTCCCGATGAAAGCTCCGCGGGCGCGGCTTCCGCGGGGGATGCGCGCCGTCTAACGTGCGCGGCCATGTCGGACCTCCTTCGCTACGAGCTTCGAGATTCGGTCGCGCTGCTGCGCTTCGACGACGGGCGCGCGAACGTCGCGTCGCACGCGTCGATCGACGCGATCCACGCGGCGCTCGCGCGTGCCGAGAAGGAGGCGAGCGCGGCCGTGCTGCTCGGTCGCCCCGGGCGCTTCTCGGCCGGCTTCGACCTCGCGGTGATTCGCCAGGGTCGCGACGCTTCGCGCGCGCTCGTCAGCGCCGGCGGCGAGCTGTTACTGCGAATCGTCGAGAGCGAGGTGCCCGTCGTCGCCGCGTGCAGCGGACACGCGCTCGCGATGGGCGCGCTGCTCTTGCTCGCCGCCGACTACCGCGTCGGCGCGAGCGGCGACTTCAAGCTCGGGCTCAACGAAGTCGCGATCGGGCTGACGCTGCCGGTGTTCGCGCTCGAGCTCGCCCGCGCGCGGATCGCGCGCGAGCAGCTCGCGCGCGCGACGACGCTCGCCGAGGTGTACGACCCAGCCGGTGCGCTGGCCGCCGGCTACCTCGATCGCGTCGTCGCTCCCGAGCAGCTCGAGGCCGAATCGCTCGCGGTCGCGACACAGCTCTCGAAGCTTTCGCTCGGCGCGTACCGCGCGACGAAGCGCAAGCTGCGCGGCGCGATGGTGGAGCGCATCCGCGCGACGCTGAAGCAGGACATGGCCAGCTGGGAAGCGCCTTGATGCGCCGCCGCGCACGCGTCGCGCTCGCCGCGCCGTTCTCGCTGATGCTCGCGCTCGGCGCCGCCGCGGAAGCGGATCGCGCGCACGACGTCTGGTATCGCGCCGGCCGCGAAGCCGTCGCGCAGCGCCGCGCGCAGGCGCCGCGCAGCGCGTCCGCGCGGAACGTGATCCTGTTCGTCGGCGACGGCATGGGCCTCTCGACCGTCACTGCGGCGCGCATCCTCGCCGGCCAGCAGGCGGGCGGTCTCGGCGAGGAGCACTGGCTCTCGTTCGAGCGCCTGCCCTACACCGCGCTCTCGCGCACCTACAACACGAACCAGCAAGTCCCCGAATCGGCGGGCACGATGAGCGCGCTGATCACCGGCGTGAAGACGCGCGCCGGCTCGCTGAGCGTCGACGAGACGGTCGCGAGCGGCGACTTCAGCGCCGCGCTCGAGCACTCGGTGCCGACGCTGATCGAGGAGGCCGAAGCACGCGGGCTCGCAACCGGCGTCGTCACCAACACGACGATCACGCACGCGACGCCGGCCGCTTGTTATGCGCACTCGCCGCACCGCGACTGGGAGCACGACGGGAGGCTCTCCGACGCGGCGCGCGCGGCGGACTTCCCCGATCTCGCGCGGCAGCTCGTCGAGTTCGCGCACGGCGACGGCATCGAGGTCGCGTTCGGCGGCGGGCGCGCGCACTTCCTCGGCGCGAAAGCGCCGGATCCCGAGGACCTCGGTACGAAGGGCGCGCGCCCGGACGAGCGCGATCTCACGAAGGAATGGCGCGCACGCCACGCGGACGGCGCATACATCTGGAACCTCGCGCAGTTCAAAACGCTCGATCCCGCAAAGACGCGCCGCGTGCTCGGCCTGTTCGATCCGAGCCACATGGAGTTCGAGATCGATCGCGCGAAGGACACCGCCGGCGAGCCGTCGCTCAGCGAGATGACCGAGAAGGCAATCCAGATCCTGTCGAAGAATCCGCGCGGCTTCGTGCTGATGGTCGAGGGCGGCAAGATCGATCACGCGCACCACGCGAACAACGCGCGGCGCGCGCTGACCGAGACGATCGAGCTCTCGCGCGCGGTGCAGCGCGCGCTCGACCTGACGGATCCGAAGGACACGCTGATCGTCGTGACCGCGGATCACAGCCAGCCGCTCGCGTTCGCCGGCTACGCGACGCGCGGCAATCCGATCCTCGGCAAGCTCGTCGTCAACGGGCTCGACGGGGAGCCGTCGAAGACGCCCTATCCCGACGCGTTGGGCCGGCCGATGACGACGCTCAGCTACCCCGCCGGCCCCGGCAACACCGCCGAGAGCAATCTCCAACCCGCGGGCCCGAAGAAGTTTCCGCACTTCGATCCGGTTTATCAGGGTCGCGACGCGCCGCGGCCGGATCTGTCGGCCGTCGACACGACCGCCGCGAGCTATCTGCAGGAGGCGCACGCGCCGCTGCGCTCGGGCATGCACGCCGGCGAGGACGTCGCGATCTACGCCGGCGGGCCCGGCGCCGAGCTCTTCAGCGGCGTGCGCGAGCAGAACTACGTCTACCACGCGATCGTCGACGCACTCGGCTGGAGCCGCGCGGCCGAGAACGACGCGAGAGCCAAACCGCAGCCGTAGATGATCGAGGCCGGCGCGCTCGCGCGGGCGCGTGTTAGGGAGTTGGTCAGCCGCCGTAGCCGCGGCTGATCCACCAGAAGACGCCGAGGCCGCAGACGACGGCGTTCGCGAGGTCGCGAATGCGGATGCGCGTCGGGCCGAGAACGAAGCGACTAGCGAGGGCCGTGAGCGCGAAGTAGGCGGCGACGATCGCGAGCTGACCGAGCTCGACGCCGAGATTGAAGCCGAGCAGCGCGGGGAGCAGCCGCCCCTGCGGCAGCGCGACCTCGCTGAGCACACCCGCGAAGCCGAAGCCGTGCACGAGCCCGAAGCAGAACGCGACCGCGAAGCGCAGCCGCGCGGGGCGCTCGCTGCGCGTGAGCAATGCGAAGTAGCAGGCCGCGAACAGCGCGAGGCCGGCGTAGGTGACGGCGGGAATCGCGCCCGCGCCGAGCGCCGCCGCACCCGCGAGCGCCGCCAGCGCGAGCGCTGCGGCTGGGGGCAGCGCGCGCGGTCGCCCGCCGAGCAGCCAGCCGTTCTCGAG
>DASTOI010000816.1:0-11298 GCA_035762585.1 Myxococcota bacterium | reverse complement strand
CCGGGCAGCGGCGTCACGTCGCTCGGCAGCATCACGAGGCCGGAGACGCCCTCCAAGTCCGCGCCGCCGACGCTCACGCGCAGCTCGACCTGCTGGCGATCGCTCGCCGGCGTCACCGTGAGCTGTTGATGGAGCCCGCGGCCGCTCGGCGTGCGCTCGAGGAAGAAGTCGGTGCGCCAGAGCGCGCCGCGCTGCGGCTCGACGAACTGCGAGTAGGCGCGGCCCGCGAAGCGATTCGTTTGGCACGCCGCTGGGATCAATCCGTCGGGCACCGTCTGCGTATCGATCTGCACGACGTGCGTGTCCGCGCTCAGCACCGGGAAGTGGAAGCGACCCTGCTCGTCGGTCACGACGTGCGTGCCGTCTTCGAGGAACACGCGCACGCCGGCGACGCCCGGATGCTCGTCGCGCAGGTTCTCGCTGCAGCTGCCCTCCATCACGCGGCCGACGAGCGTCGCGCGCTCGTTCATCAGGTCGCGCACGACGAGCACGACCGCGCGCGCCTCGTTCGAGAGCAGCGCGCCCGCGCGCACCAGCGCGAGGTTGATCGCGCGCCCACCGCGCGCGCCGGAGCCGATGCGCGCGACGTAGCGAACTTCGACCTGCGCCCCCGGCGCGAGCACACCGAGCGGAATGCTCAGGCTGCGCCCGTCGCCGCTGACCACGGGGTTCGGCGCCGGAGCGTTCGCGATGCGAAGCGAGCCGCGCTCGAAGCGGAAGCCGCGCGGCAGGCGATCTTCGAGCAGCGCCGGCTGGCCCGCGCTGCCGCTCGGCGCGCTCAGCGTGAGCACGTACTGCACGAACTCGCCGACGCCGGCGCTCGCGCGGCTCGCGCGCTTCGTCAGCGTGAGCGAGCCGCCGGGCGCGCCCGGGTCGACCGGCACATCGACCTGGAAGATCGGCCCGAGCGGCACGACGAAATCGTTGCCGCGCGAGCCGGCGCTCAGCGCGAACGGCGCGCCGGGCAGCAGCTGGAGCGCCGCGTCGGGGACGCTCGAAGCGAACGCGTGAGTCGCGGGCGGCACGACCTGCAAGCGGTAGGTGCCGGGCGCGACGAACGGGAAGCGGAAGCGGCCGGGCGCGAACGTGTAATTCGTTCCGCCGGAGTCACTCGCGCTGCCGCCGGAAGTGACCGTCGCTGGGAAGCTCGAGACGCCGTCGTCGCCGAACACGGTGGCGGGAAGTCCCGAAGTGGATTCGATCAGCGTGATCTGCGCGCCGTCGACGGGAGCGCCGGTCGCGCTGTCGAAGACGAGCCCTAATGGGTCGACCAAAGCGCCGCTGCTCGAGCTGTCCGCGACGTCGGCGGGATCGCTGTAGCTTGCGAGCAGCGTCTCGCCCGCGACCACCGAGAGCCGGCAGTCGCCCGACACCGGCGGCGGCGCGCCGCTCATCAGGTGGGCGATGAACTCTCCCGTATTGGGGCCGGTCTCGCTCGCCTGGACGACTTCGACGTCGCCCGTCGTCTGCGAGATCACCATAATCAGTGCGCTCTCGACTGCGAGCGCGCTCAGGTTCTGGTCCGAGTCGACGACGCGCAGGAACAGCGCCTCGCCTTGGTGGAACGCGCCGCCGGCGAGCAGGTCGACCGGCGCGGCGAGGTTGATCGGTGCGCCCGACAAGTCGGTCGGATTCGGTGCCGGCACGAACGGGCCTGCGCCGGTGCCGGACGTGCTGCACACAGCCGGCCCGACGTTCGCGGCGAACGAGCCGAGCGCGCCGGGGGCGTAGTGCAGAATCTGCGTAGTCGAAGGCGTGCGCAGCACGCCGACGGTGATCGAATCGGTGTTCGACAGCACCGTGGTGGGCACGCCGGCCGGAGGTGTGAAGACGCCCTGCCCGGTGTTCGCAATCACCGTGCCGGGCGGCGTCTGCGCGTGGCTGGCGAGCGCGAGAAGCGCAACCAACCACGCGCAGAGCCAGCTTCCGAAACGCGGACGCACGAAGCCCCGAACGGGCCCGCCGCGGAGTCGCGTGGACTCCGCGGCGGCCCGCCCGGGGCCGTGCATCGGGATCGGAAGCCGAGCGCTCACGGGTTGTTACTGAATGACGACCCGGAAGCGCACCGTTGCGGACTCACCGGCGTTCAGCGTGATGCCGTTCACCGTCACCGCGTTCGCGGTGAAGTCGCCCTGGTCCGCGTCCGCCGCGTTCGACAGCGCCGTCGGCGCGCCGCCCGCGATGTTGGGCGCGGTCACCTGCATGCCCGCGCCGGCCGCGTAGCCGTTCGCGTCGAACGCGACCGTGCCGGCCGTGATCTCCGCGTTCAGGCTGTCGCTCACCTGCACGTTCGTCGCGGTCGCCGAGGCGCCCACGGCGTTGCTGACGGTGACGGTGTACTCGACCGTCGCGCCCGGAATCGCCTTCGGGTTCGCCCCGCCGTTGATCGGGTCGCTGAGCACCGCCGAGGTCTTCGACACGTTGATCTGCGCCGCGCCCACGATGTAGGCATCGGTGTCCGAATGCGCGCCGTCGTTCGCCGCGTCGGTGTCACCCGCACCATCGCCGAAGACGACCTGCACGGTGGCCGGATCGTCGGCGATCGCCGAGTCGTCCGTCAGGATGTCGGCGCCCTGAACGCCGACGCCGCCGCCCTGCGCCACCTGCGCGGTGAGCGTCACCGCCGAGATGTCGCCGTTGGCCTGGCCGCCCGGGATGTTGCGGACGACGAATACCTCGACGTCCGTATCGGCCGCGAGCTCGTCGATGAACGTCGCGGTATCGCCCGCGTCGTACAGCGAGTCGTTGTTCGCATCGACGAAGATGCCGACCACGGCGGCGTCGAAGTTGTCGGTGCCGCCGAACGGGTCCGTCCCGTTGTCGGCCGAGCTCAGCGAGAAGTCCTGCGTCGTGTTGCCGGTGTTGGCCACCGTGAACACGAGCACTTCGTTCACGCCGCCCGCGGCGACCTGCGTGTAGCCGCCCGAGAGCTCGACCACCGTGAGGTCGATGCGATTGTCGACCACGAAGCTGGTGTCGACGCCGTTGCCGACGCCCGTCGTCGAGTTGCCCGTGGGCGAGGACTCGATGACCGGCTGCGCGGTCGAGCCGATCGCGTACGACACGGTGGCTCGGTTGTCGACGGACGTCCCGGAGGCCGTCCCGACGGCGTACGCACCCTGCGCAGCCGTGAGCGCGAACGCCACCGAGACCACCCCGGTGCGAACGCTGCGTTTCCAATCCCGTTGCATGAGCATTCTCCTTGTTATTGAGACCAGAGAAACCGGGCGCAGCTACTGGAGCTGTGCCAGGAAGCGCACCGACCGCTGCTCGGCCGGGGCCAGAGGCGTCGCGAACACCCAGCGCACGTGCGTGTAATCGCTGGCGAGCGCGGGCCGGCGCGTGCCGTCCTCGTTCGCGACGGTCAAGTTCTCAGGGCGATCGAAGCGGAAGCCTCCGTCGACCGAGAACAGGAGCTCTGCGCCGGTGGCATCGGCGCTGCCGTCCAGATACTTCATCTCACCGGGGATCGGATCGGTGATCACCACGCGATCCGCGTCCGCGACGCCGACGTTGCGCGCCTCGATCGTGTAGGCGACCACGTCGCCGGGCACGACCTTCGCCGCGCTCACGTAGGTCTCCTGCGCGGTGCCGTCCGGCGCCTGCAGCAGCACGCGCTTCTCCGCTTTGGCGCGCAGCTCGATGCTGCCCGCCTCGGCATGAGCGCCCGCCGCCCCCATCAGCACGGCGAACGCTGCCGCACTCACTCGCATCCAGTTGAAGGTCATTTGACTCCCCTCCCTAATTGATCGTGACTTGGAACGTGATCGTTTCCGGCGGACCGCCCGCCGGCAGACTTCCGAGGCCGACCGTGACCGTGTTCGGTGTGGTCACGCCGAAGTCCGCGTCGTCGGTGGGCGCATCGCTCGCGTCCGTGAGGGGCGCGGCGTTGCGCGTCATCGATCCGGGCACGTAGGTCGTGTTCGCCGGAATCGCGTCGCTCAGCGTGGTCACATCGGCCGAGCCGACGCCGCTCACGGTGAGCACGAGCGTGTACGTGATCGTCGCGCCCGGAATCGGCTGCGTGCCGCCGAACGGGTCCGCGACGCTCGAGCTCTTGGCGAGCGCGAGCGCGACACTGGACACCTGATAAGTGCCCTGCGCCTGGTCGTCGCCGCCGCTCGGGCCGACGATCGCGTCGGTCGCGCCCTCGCCGGCGCCGCCGATCACGAAGCCCGGCGCGCCGGTGCCCGTGTTCGAGGCCGCGAGCAACTCGCTGTCGCCGAGGTCGCCGCTCGCGAGCGCTGCCGGGATGTCGTTCAGCACGAACACGACGACGTCGTCGAGGCCGTTGGCGTCGAGCACCGGGTCGTTCAGACCGGGCGAGTAGAGCGTGTCGGTACCGGCGTCGTAGAGGCCGTTCGCGTTCGCGTCGAAGAAGATGCTCGCGAAGACGGGGTCGAACGCGTCGCCGCCGAGCGCGTTGTTCACGCTCAGCGCGAAGCTGTCGACGCCGTTGCCGAGGTTCGTCACGCGGTAGGTGAGCACCTGCCCGGACGCCGGCGAGTTCACGAGCACGTTGCCGATCGACAGCAACGTCACGTCGACGTCGATCACCTCGGCCACGCGAACGACGTGCGGATTGCTCGTTGCGCTGACCGGTGAGCCGCCGACGTCGGCGGTCACGCTCGCGGTGTTGGTGATGTCGGTGCCCGCCGCGGTCCCTACCGCGTGGGCGCCCACAGCGGCGATCGCGAACGTCGCGACCGCGCCGAGAGCTCGGAGCATGATTGTTATGGGCTTCATCGGGAGACTCCTCTCATTTCACGCGCGTTTGGAAGCGCAGCTCGAAGCTCGGAGTGGTGGCGCCGCTGGCGCCGGCGAACGTTCCGCTCGGGCGAATGCGCAGCGCGCGCACCGCGGCGTCGTATCCGTTCGCGTCGGGGACAGGCGTGTACGTGAACGTGCTCGCGCCGTCGTCGAACTCGATGTCGTCGGTCGCGCTCGCGAGACCTCCGAACACGAGCGAGAGACCCGAGGCCGTCGCGCCGTCGACGAACAGCACCGGGCTCGGCCCGCCGAAGCCGTTGACGTAGAGGTCGAGCTCCGGCGGCAGCGCGTCGTCGATCACCAGCGAGTCGACGTCGGGCGAGCCCGAGCCCTGATTGGTGACGCCGATCGTGTATCGAACGTTGGCGCCGGGAATCGCCTTGGGCTGCGCCGCGCCGTTCACTGGATCAGCGAGCACGACCTGGCTCTTGATCACGAGCGGATCGGGCAGCTGCACGATCGTGGTCGGATCGCTCGCGCTGTCGTTGCCGGCGACGTTGTCGAACGCCGGGCTCGAGACCGACGCCGTGTTGGTGAGCGACGAGGGCGCGTTGGCTGCGACGGCGACGGTGAGCGTGAGCGCGGGTAGCGATGCGCCGCTCGCGAGCGGGCCCGCGTGCGTGCAGGTGACGACCTGCGCCGCCGCGCTGCAGCTCCAGCCGGTACCCGTGCCCGAGACGTACGTGAGCCCGGCCGGCAACGTATCCGTGACGGTCGTCGTGCCGGTGACGCTGTTGGGCCCGGCGTTCGAGACGGTGATCGTGTAATCGCCGTTCTGTCCCGTCGTGAAGTTGCCGCTGTGCGTCTTCGCGATCGCGAGGTCCGCGACCGGCGTGTTCGTGACGCTGAAGATCTCGGCGGTCAGCAGCACGAGATCGCCGCCGCTCGAGTACTGCGTCGTCGCCGAGGTCTGGCCGGGCGTGACGAGCGCCGTCACGTTGTATCGATCGAAGTCGGCGCCGTAGGTCGTCGTGCTGCCGATGATGTTGCTGGCGGAGTTGAACTGATTATTGAGCGGGTTGAACGCGTCGGTCAGCGCGGTGCCCTGAAAGACCAGATTCTCGGTTTGGCCGTTGAACGTGGACGAGTTCTCGACGTCGCCTTCCCACGTGACGTGCGAGACGAACGCGTCGATGCCCGACGCCGGGACCTCGAAGTTGTTGTCGAGGATCGAGATCTGCGCGCCGCGGAACGCCTGGAAGCCGTCGGCGATGTTGACGACGCGCAGCGGCTCGGCCGGCCGCGAGTAGACGACGATCAGGCTCCACGCCGAGACGACGGCCTGCGAAGTGCAGTAGATCCCGTTGTTCGTGACCGCGAGATTCGAGAGCGTGTAGTTCCCGTTGGCGGTCACCAGGCCGGTCACGTCCTCGTGGCCTGAGAAGAAGCGAAACGTGTTCCCGCCGTTGACGTAGGTCTCGGTGAACGTGCGGTCCGCGACGAGGTTCGAGCTGCCGAACGGGCCGGCGAACGTGACGTTCGCGTCGACCGTCGCGCCGGATCCGGCCCAGTAGAGGTGAGCGGCGACCACGGTCGCGCCGGCCGGGATGCCACTCAGGGCGCGCGTGCCCGAGGCGTTCAGCGAGCAGGCGTTGACGCTATTAGGCTGCGAGCGCAGCGTCCCGGCGGTACCGGTGAACTGGATGTTGCCGGCGTAGCTGCGGAACAGCGAGATCGGCGTCTGCGCCGAAGCCCGCGCGGCGGCGAGCAGCAGCGCGACGCACGTGAGCAGCCACACACACGCGACGCGCGCGCGCAGCTGTGGCGCCGCGGGTCCCGCGCGCGCGCGGTCCATCGCGCCCCAATAGATCGGGCTACGCATTTTCACGCAGGCGGCTTCGTCAGAACGACGCAGCCTTTGAACGGCGAAGTGCGCAGAAGCCGCGGCGGAAATGCGGTGCGAGCGCCGTCCCGGTGCACACCGCTTGCGCGCGTGCAGCCGAGAACTCGGCGGCAGCGCGGGGACTTAGGGCGTCGCTTGCACGCGCGAGAGGCGCCGCGCCATTAGGCGGAGACTAGACGAGCTCGAGCACCTGCCCGAGCGGCTTCTTCCGCAAGGCCGCTTGCGGAACGCGGCAGCTCTCGGCGGGGTACCCGACCGGGATCAACAAGAACGGCCGTTCGTGCTTGGGCCGCCCGAGGATCTCACTCAGAAATCGCATCGGGCTCGGCGTGTGAGTGAGCGTCGCCAGCCCCGCGTGCTGTGCGGCGGCGAGCAAGAAGCCGCACGCGATTCCGACCGATTCGTGCGTGTAGTAGAGCTGGCTCTCGTCGTCGTCGTGGACGAGCCGAAACACGACGATCAGCCACGGCGCGACCTCGAGAAACTCCTTTTGCGCGTCTGTACCCAGCGGCGCGAGCGCCTCGAGCCACTCCTCGGGAGCACGCTTCTCGTAGAACTCGCGCTCTTCTTCCTCCGCGCCGAGGCGGATGCGGCGCTTCGTCTCGGCGTCCTGCACGCAGACGAAACGCCAGGGTTGCTTGTTGGCGCCGGACGGCGCGCTGGCGGCGGCCCGCACGAGTGACTCGATCGTCTCGCGAGAGACCGGGCGGCTGCTGAACTCACGGACGGACCTGCGGCGGCGCATGATCTCGAGGAAACGGCGCGCTGCGTCCTCGGCGCCCTCCTCGGGCGCGAAGCGATCGAGGTAGGGAACGAACACCGGCTCTTCGCGCATCGCGTCAGCTCCTACGCATCTCCTGCCCGCCGCCGTACACGTAGAGCTTCTCGCCGGTCACGTACGACGCGCGCTCCGACACGAAGAAGCGCACCGCGTTCGCGACGTCCTCCGGCTGACACACGCGCCCGAACGGCATCCCCTTGTCGAGCTCGTGGATGTCCTGCACGCCGGCGGCCGCCCGCGCGAGCCGCCGCCCCATCTCGGTCTCGACCAGCCCGGGCGCGACGACGTTCACGTGGATGTTCCGGTGGCGGACCTCTTTCGCGAGCGTGAACGCGAGCGCCTCGAGCGCGGCCTTGCCCATGTTGTACGGCGCGCCGCCCGCGCCGAATCCGAGGGTCGCCGCGCTCGAGATCATCACGATGTCGCCACGCGGGCGCGTCTTCATGCTCGGCAGCGCGAGCTGGCAGAGATGGTGGGCGCCGAATGCGTGCGTGCGCACGACGCGCTCGAGCTCCGCGGGATCCGTCTTCTCGACCGTATTGCCGCGGCTCGCGATGCCCGCGTTGTTGATCAGGATGTCGATGAAGCCGAAGTCGCGGACGACGCCCTCCACCATGCGCTGATCTTCCTCGTAGCAGTCGACGGATGCGGAGTACGCGAGCGCGCGGCGCCCGAGTCTCTCGATCGCGAGGACGGTCTCTTTCGCGGCGGCCTCGTCGCGCCGGTAGTTGACGGCGACATCGGCGCCGTCCTCGGCGAGCGCGAGCGCGATGCCGCGGCCGATCCCGCGGCTGCCTCCGGTCACGAGCGCCACGCGTCCTGCGAGAGTCATCGTCGTTCCTCCGAGTCGCGCGCACGGTAGCCAGGCGCGTGGAGGGCGCGCTGGCGACGCCTCGCGGGCCTGCGCATCATCGCTCGCACGAATCCGCGAGGGCGCATGCGCGAAGAGCTCCGCATCCCCGGCGACCGCGACGCGTACAACGCGGGCGAAGTGCTGCTCGCGGCTGCGGCGGCGCGCGGCGAGCGCACGCTGCTGCACTGCGACGCAGGCCCGATCTCGGGCGCGGCGCTGCGCGATCGCGCGCTCGCCGCACAGCAGTTGTTGCGAGATCGCGGCGTGGCGCGCGGCGAGCGAGCCCTGCTCCTGCTGCACGACACCCCCGCGTTCTTCGCGGCGTTCCTCGGCGCGCTGCGCGAAGGCGTGCTCCCGGTGCCGCTCTCGACGCTGCTCCCCGCCGCCGACGTCGCCTTCATCGCGCGCGACGCGGGTGCGCGCTTCGCGTTCGTCGACGCGAGCCTCGAGCCCGCGCTCGCGGGGGTCGCCGAGGTTCCACGCTCAGTCGTCCGCGCCGGCGAGATCGAAGCCGGGGCGGCGATTGCCCGCGCCGAAGCCGGCTGCGCTCCGACGCGCGGCGGCGACGACGCCTTCCTGCTCTACACCTCGGGCACGACCGGCCGCCCGAAAGGCGTCGTGCACCGGCACCGCGATCTACCCGTCACGGCGATTTGTTACGGCCGGGACGTGCTCGGGCTGGGTCCGGACGACCGCGTGCTCTCCGGCTCGAAGCTGTTCTTCGCGTACGGGCTCGGGAACAGCCTCACGTTCCCGCTCGCGCTCGGCGCCGAGTGCGTGCTGCACGCCGGGCGCGTGGCGCCGGAGGCGCTCTTCGAGCGGATCGCGAGCGCGCAGCCGACCGTCTTCTTCGGCGTCCCGACGTTGTACGCGGCGCTGCTCGCGCACCCGCACGCGCCGCGAAGTCTCGGCCGGGTGCGTCTCTGCGTCTCGGCCGGCGAAGCGTTGCCGGCCGCGCTGGCCGAGCGTTTTCGCGCGCGCTTCGGCGTCGAGGTGATCGACGGCCTCGGCTCGACCGAGATGCTGCACATCTTCGTCTCGAACCGACCCGGCGCCTCGCGGCCGGGATCGAGCGGAACGCCGGCGCCCGGTTATCAGGTGCGCCTGGTCGACGAGGCTGACCGCGACGTCGCGGACGGCGAGATCGGGGCGCTGCTTGCGCACGGCGAGAGCGCCGCGCGCGCTTATCACGGCCGGCCCGAGGACAGCGCGCGCACGATGTTCGCGCCCGGCTGGCTGCGCACGGGCGACAGCTATCGGCGCGACGCGGACGGCTTTCTCTGGCACGTCGGGCGCAGCGACGACCTGTTCAAGGCGAGCGGCCAGTGGGTCTCGCCGGTCGAGGTCGAGGCCGCGCTCTGCGCGCACGAAGCCGTGCTCGAAGCCGCCGTCGTCGCGCACGCGGATGCGAACGCGCTCGTGAAGCCGCGCGCATACGTGGCGTTGCGGCCCGGCGTGCTCGCAAACGACGCGCTCGCCGCCGAGCTGCGCGCGCACGCGAAGCGCCAGCTGGCGCCGCACAAGGCGCCGCGCGAGGTGCTGTTCGTCAGCGAGCTGCCCAAGACCGCGACCGGCAAGCTGCGCCGCAACCTGTTACGGGAGAAGCGCGCGTGAGCGGCTACGGCGACGGCGCGCCCGCGCACTTCGAGTGCGAGCCGGCGACCTACCAGCATTGGCGCCTGCGCTGCGAGGGCGGCGTGGCGACGCTCACGCTCGCGGTCGACGAGGGCGCCGCGCTGATGGAAGGCGTCCCGCTGAAGCGCAACAGCTACGACCTCGGCGTCGAGATCGAGCTGCGCGACGCCGTGCAGCGCCTGCGCTTCGAGCACCCGGAAGTCGCCTGCGTCGTTCTCGAATCCGCGCTGCCCGACGTGTTCTGCGCGGGCGCGAACATCGGCATGCTCGCGCGCGCGAGCCACGGACTGAAAGTGAACTTCTGCAGGCTGACGAACGAGACACGGCTCGAGATCGAGGACGCGACCCGCGCGGGGCAGCGCTGGATCGCCGCGCTCGCGGGCACCGCGAGCGGCGGCGGCTACGAGCTCGCGCTCGCGTGCGAGCGCATCTTGCTCGTCGACGACCGGCGCGCGGCCGTGAGCCTTCCGGAGCTGCCGCTGCTCGCGGTGCTGCCGGGGACAGGCGGCCTGACGCGCCTCACCGACAAGCGCGGCGTGCGCCGCGATCTCGCGGACGTGTTCTGCACGCGCGAGGAGGGCGTGCGCGGCGCGCGCGCGCGCGCGTGGAAGCTCGTCGATGCGACCGCGCCGCCCAGCCGCTTCGCGGAGCTGATCGCGCGTGAGACGGAAGCGGCGCTGCGAGCAGCGGGCGATGCGCCGCGCGGCCCCGGCGTTCCGCTCGAGCCGCTCGCGCCGCGCCTGAGCGATCGCGAGATCACCTACGGGTACGTGCGCGTCGCGCTGCGCGACGAGCAGCGCTGTGCCGAGATCACGGTCGGCGCGGCCCACGAGTTGTTAGGCGGCTTGCGTCTCGCGCGCGAGCTCGACGACGCGCTGCTGCGCTTGCGCTTCCACCACCCCGAGCTCGGGCTCTGGCTGCTGCGCACGCGCGGCGAGCTCGGCGACGCGCGCGCGCTCGACGCGGCGCTCGCCGGCGAGGACTGGCTCGCGCGCGAAGTGCGCGCCCTCTTCGGCCGCGTGCTGAAGCGGCTCGAGAACTCGGCGCGCTCGAGCTTTGCGCTCGTCGACGCGGGCAGCTGCTTCTCGGGCACGCTGCTCGAGCTCGCGCTCGCGGCGGATCGCGTCTACGTCCACGCCGACGCCGGCGCGCTCGAGCTGGGCGCGCTGAATCGCGGCGCGTACCGAATGGGCAACGGGCTCTCGCGACTGGAGGCGCGCTTTCTCGGCGATGCGCCCGCGCTTCAGCGTGCGCTCGCTGCGGACGGCGTCCTCCGCGCCGAAGACGCGCTCGATCTCGGACTCGCGACCGAAGCGCCCGACGCAATCGAGTGGGACGACGCGATCCGGCTCGCCTGCGAAGAGCGAGCGGGCTTCTCGCCCGATGCGCTGACGGGGCTGGAGCAGAATCTGCGCT
>DASTOI010000815.1:0-3868 GCA_035762585.1 Myxococcota bacterium | reverse complement strand
TCCTGCTGCGCTCTACCTGCGCTGCGAGCGGCACCCCACCGTCGCGCACGCGTTCGCTCGCGAGTCGAGGTCCGCGAACTGTCTTCGCGATGCCTTCGCCCACGGATTTCTTTGGGAACGGTGACGCCGAGCGCGCCGTTGAGGCGTGCTCGGCGTCACTCTGCGTCGGGTTGGGCGCGCGCATTGGCTCGGCTGCGCTCGTCGATTGGTGCGGCCGTGCTTTCTCTCAAGCGCACTTCTCGCGGAGTCGATGCTTGCGAGGATGTCATCGCCGCGCGCTGCCGAGTTCGAGGTGCCCAGCGAGCTGCCGATCCTGCCGCTGCGCGAGTCGGTCGTATTTCCGTACATGGTTCTGCCGCTGTTCGTGACGCGGGAGAAGTCGGTCGCCGCGATCGAGGACGCGCTCGCCGGCGATCGGCTGCTGTTGCTGGTCGCGCAGCGCAATCCGGAGCTCGAGAACCCGAGCGCCGACGATCTGTACCGCGTCGGCACCGTCGCGATGGTGATGCGCATCCTGCGCATGGCGGACGGGCGCGTGAAGGCGCTCGTGCAGGGCGTCGCGAAGGCGCGCATCGAATCGTTCGTCGAGAACGAGCCGGCGCAGTGGGCGCAGGTCGCCGCGCTGCCCGAGGACGACGACGGTGATTTCAGCGCCGAGGCCGAGGCGCTCGCGCGCACCGTGCGCGGCCGCGTCGAAGAGCTGCTGCCGCTGAAGAATCTCCCGCCCGAGATCCTGTCGATCACCGCGAACATCCACGAGCCGGGCCGGCTCGCGGACCTGATCGCTTCGAATCTCCGGCTGCGTCTGTCCGAGGCGCAGGAAGTGCTCGAGGCGATCGATCCGCTCGCGCGGCTGCGGCGCGTCGATGCCTTGCTGCGGCGCGAGCTCGAAGTCACCTCGATGCAGGCGGAGATCCAGTCGCAGGCGAAGGAAGAGATGTCGCGCGGGCAGCGCGAGCACTATCTGCGCGAGCAGCTGCGCGCGATCCAGAGCGAGCTCGGCGAGACGGATCAGCGCCAGGAAGAGGTCGCGGACTATCGGCAGAAGCTCGACGAGGCCGGCCTCTCGCCCGAGGCGAACGAGGAGGCGACGCGCCAGCTGCGACGGCTCGAGCGCATGCACCCCGACGGTCCCGAGGCGCAGGTCGTGCGCAGCTACCTCGACTGGATGTGCGAGCTGCCGTGGTCGCAGCTCTCTCCCGATCGGCTCGACCTGAAGCGCGCGAAGCAGATCCTCGACGAGGACCACGCGCACCTCGAGACGATCAAGGAGCGCATTCTCGAGTTCTTGGGCGTGCGCAAGCTGCGCGCCGATTCGCGCGGGCCGATCCTGTGCTTCTCCGGCCCGCCCGGCGTCGGCAAGACCTCGCTCGGGCGCTCGATCGCGCGCGCGATGGGCCGCGAGTTCGTGCGCGTCTCGTTGGGCGGCGTGCGCGACGAGGCGGAGATCCGCGGGCATCGCCGCACGTACGTCGGCGCGCTGCCCGGACGCGTGCTGCAGGGGCTGAAGCAGGCGAAGACGCGCAATCCGGTGTTCGTGCTCGACGAGCTCGACAAGCTCGGCGCCGATTTCCGCGGCGATCCGTCGTCGGCGCTGCTCGAGGTGCTCGACCCCGAGCAGAACTGCAAGTTCAGTGATCACTACCTGAACGTGCCGTTCGATCTCTCCGCGGTGTTCTTCATCGCGACCGCGAACGTGCTCGACCGCGTGCCTGCGGCGCTGCGCGATCGCATGGAAGTGGTGCGCGTGCCCGGCTACACGCCCGAAGAGAAGCTCGACATCACGCGCTCGTTCCTGATTCCACGCCAGACGGAGGAGGCGGGGCTACCGGGGGACCGCGTCCGCTGGAGCGACCCGGCGCTGCGCAGCATCGTCACCGACTACACGTCGGAGGCGGGCGTGCGCGAGCTCGAGCGTCGCATCGCGGCGATCTGCCGGAAGGCGGCGCGGCGCGCGGCGGAGGGCGACACGCGCGTCGTGCGCGTCGATCCGAAGACGCTGGCGAAGTTCTTGGGCCCGGCGCGCCACGAGCAGACGCTCGCCGGCTCGGTGGCCGAGGTCGGCGTTGCGACGGGCCTGGCGTGGACCGAGGCGGGCGGCGACGTGCTGCGGATCGAAGCCGCGATCACGCGCGGGCGCGGGCTCGTGCTGACGGGACAGCTCGGCGACGTGATGAAGGAATCGGCGCAAGCCGCGCTCACGTGGGTGCGCTGGCGGCTCGCGGATTTCGGAGTCGACGAGGACCTGTTCGCGCGCCGCGAGCTGCACGTTCACGTGCCGGCCGGTGCGATCCCGAAGGACGGCCCCTCGGCCGGCGTGACGATGGCGACGGCCCTCGCTTCGATCGCGACCGGCATCGCGGTGAAGCCGACGGTCGCGATGACCGGCGAGGTGACCTTGCGCGGTCGCGTGCTGCCGGTGGGCGGCGTGCGCGAGAAGGCGCTCGCGGCGCTGCGGGCCGGGATTCACACGATGCTGCTTCCGCAGAAGAACCTCGATGATCTCAGCGAGGTGCCGAAGGAGCTGGCGAAGCAGATGAAGTTCGTCGGCGTCTCGCAGATGGACGAAGTGCTCGAGCTGGCGCTCGAGCGGAGCCCGAGTGTTAGGAAGCGGGCGCGGCGAGAGCCGGTGCGGGTCGCGACGCGCGGGCCGATCGCGAGTGTGAAGGCCCGCGGGCGGCGGTAAGAGCCGGGTCGGCAGCGTCGAAGACTCGCTGCCGAAGATGAAGACTCGTCGCGGGCGCCGCTCAGGGCGGGAGGGGGTCCGTTCCGCTGCGGGCCTTTTCTGGTTGCAGTGCAACCGGTAGATGTGCGGGCGTTCGGGCGAGCTTGCATCCGGGTCGTCGCGGGCGTTGGCTGGGCAGCGAGATGGTCGTGGAGATCGCTGCTGCGCGGTCGCCGTGCTCTCCGCCGGCCCTCCGCTTCAGGTACCCCGAACTTTCCTCGTTGACTTCGCTTCGGCGGCGAAGCGCCGCCTCCGCTGCGCGCTTCGCTTGCGTGGGCGGGACCGTGAGTTCGAGGGGACGCGGATCGAGGTCGCTCCCAATCGATCTCGGCGCGTCAGCCATCGAGCCCGGCGGGCAACGCAGATCACTTCGTCAGCCTTGCCGCTGGCGAGTGGTTGCGACTGGAGTGCGCGCTTGTTGGGTTTTCGGAGCGGTAGTGTGCGGGCGTGGTCGTACTTCGCGACGTGGGCGAGTTCGGATTGATCGCGCGCATCCAGGCGATGGCGCGACGGACCTTGGCTCGCACGCCCTCTGTCGTCGTGGGGATCGGAGACGACGCGGCATTGCTGCGCGCGCGGGCGGGCGAGGATGTGGTTGTTACGACCGACGCGTTCGTGCAGGGAGTGCATTTCGACTTCGCTGCGGAGACACCGCGGGTGGCGGGACGCCGGGCGCTGGCGGCGAACTTGTCGGATCTCGCGGCGATGGGGGCGCGGCCGCTCGGGTTCGTGGTCGCGCTGTCGGCGCCCGAGCAGACGCCGCTGCCTCACGCGCTCGGGCTCGCGCGCGGGATGCTGGACTGGGCGGCGCGCTTCGGATGTCCGCTCGTCGGCGGCAACGTGGCGCGCGGGAGCGAGATCACGCTCGCGATCACGGCGCTCGGCGCAGTGCCGCGCGGGCGCGCGTTGTTGCGGAGCGGCGCGCGCGCGGGGGATCGCGTGTTCGTGACGGGAACGCTCGGCGGAGCGGCGCTCGCGCGGGCGCGCGGGCGCGGAGTCCACGCGGCCGAGCCGCGGCTCGCGGCGGGGCGCGCGCTCGCGCGGATGAACGGCGCCGGTGCGTGCATCGATCTGTCGGACGGCCTCGCGGGAGATCTCGCGCACGTGTGTCGCGCGTCGCACGTGCGTGCGCGCATCGATGTC
>DASTOI010000814.1:0-2359 GCA_035762585.1 Myxococcota bacterium | reverse complement strand
CGATCTTGATCGCCTCGCTGAGCACGAGGCCGGAGACGCCGCTGCCCATCGTGCCGAGCCAGTACGCGTCGACCTGATCCTTCGTGACGTTCGCGCTCTTGAACGCTTCCTGCGTCGACTCGACCAGCATGTCGTCGGCGCCCTTGTCCCAGTGCTCGCCGAACGACGTGCAGCCCATCCCCACGATCGCTACGCGGTCGCAAATGCCTCGGGACGCCATCGAGAGTCTCCTTGTTACGGGTTGTAGCGCCGCAAGCGGCGCGAAGCGGCGAGCGAAGTTCATCGAGCCGGGCGCGCCTTCCAGAAATAATTGTGGACGCCTTGGCCGGTGTAGAGCCGGCGGAACGTCATCTCGAGCTCGTCGCCGATCTTGACGTTCGTAGGGTCGACGTCGGTCACCTCGCAGGTCACGCGGCCGCCGCCCTCGTAGTCGATCACGCCGGCCACGGTCGGTGGATTCAGCGAGTAGGCGAGGTAGTCGAGCGTGTAGGTCGCGATCTTGCAGCGCTTCTCGGCGAAGTCGTCGTCGCGCATCTGGTCGACGGCGCCGCACTTCACGCACACGCGCTGCGGCGGGAGGTGACCGGTGCCGCATGCCGCGCAGCGCGAGCCGACGAAGCCGAGCTTCCAGCTCGTGTGGCGCGCCATCGGCGGCGCGGCGGGCCGCTCGGGATCGGGCCGGCGCGGCGGCTCGAACGGCAGGATGCCGCGCCACTTGAGGTAGGTGTTGTACGCGACGTCGCCGCGCTTCGACGCGATCCATGCGTCGACCGAATGCTTGGGGCGCGCGCCCGCGATGCGGCTCGTCACCTCGAGCACCGCAGCGTCGCAGCCGTCGGCGAGCGAGAGCACGAGGATGCGGTCGCCCGGCTTCGCCGCGTCGAGCGCGCGCGCGAGCTGGAGCAACGAGTGCGCGACGCCGGTGCGCCCGACGCTCTCGGCGAGCGGATCGGCGA
This sequence comes from Myxococcota bacterium, assembly GCA_035762585.1. Classification (GTDB taxonomy): domain Bacteria; phylum Myxococcota_A; class UBA9160; order UBA9160; family UBA6930; genus VGRF01. The sequence continues at coordinate 1,403 of DASTOI010000814.1, read as the reverse complement.
TCTGCTCGGGCCGCAGCTTGAGGCCTTTGCCGAGCCCTGCGACCGCGCGGACATTCGAGGCGTCGGCGATCACGGTGGCGAGCTCGCTCGGCTGCACCTTCGCGTCGGCCAGGGCGCGCGCGCAAGTATCGGCCACCACCGGCGCGAGCGTGTCGGCGCCGAAGCGCTCCTCCCAGCTCTTCGCGAAGCGATCCTCGGGCAGCCGCCACACGTCGAGGATCTCGGTGGTCGACGACGCGCTGCCGATCAGCACCGCGCCGCTTTCCGAGTCGGGTGCCGTAACAAATGCCGCCGCGCCGTCGCCGCTCGCGGTCTCGCGCCCGCCGCCGGGCGCGCCGATCACGACGTCGCCCGCGCAGACCAGCGCGCGCTTGCCCGCCGCCGCGACGTCGAGGCCCGCGAGCAGCGCGCCGAGGCCCATCCGCGAGGAAGTGCCGAGATCGAGCGAGCGCACCTTCCCGGGAAGCTGCAGCGCCGCGTGGACCGTCGCTCCGTTCAGCTTCTCCGCGTACGGCGGGCTCGTAGTCGCGAACAAGAGCGTGTCGACGTTCGGCGCGCCGCGCAGCGCCTCGCGGCCCGCCTCGACCGCCATCGAGACCGAGTCCTCGTCGAAGCTCGCGATCGCGCGCTCGCCCTTGCCGGCGCCGATCGCCTTGCGCGCGAGACGGAAGAACGGGACGTAGCTGCCGTAACGAACGATCCCCGCCACTGGGTGCTCCTGATCCGTCGTTGAAGCGCGAGACCGTAGCCCGGCGAGGTTCGGCTTCGCTCGGCGAGCTACGCGGTGGTTGCGGCGAGTTGACCGTAGAGCCGATCGCGGTCCGCGACGAAGCGTTTGCCCGCGAGCCAGAAGAGCGGGAGCGCCGTCGTCGAGAGCGCGGTGAACGCGACGAGCGTCTTCGTGTACGGCTCGTGGACGTCGCGCGCGATCATCGCGTCGAGCACGAACCCGCCGAGCGTGATGCCGATGCCCAGGCCGACGAGGTTCAGCACGAGGATGAAGAACGCGACGACGGTCGCGCGAATCTGCGGCGGGACGAGCTCCTGCACGGTCGAGAAGGTCGGCCCGTAGATCGCGCCGAGCTGCACGTAGCCGCTGAACAGCCCGATCCAGAACCACGGGCTTTCGCCCGGCACGAGGCGATAGACGAAGCCGAGCGGCGAGAGCAGCAGCGAGACCCAGAACAGGAACATCGGGCGCCCGGTGCCGGTGCGGCGCAGCCACCAGTCGCTGCCGAGGCCGCCGACGAGGTTGCCGAGGATTCCGCCGCCGAGGCCGATCCAGCCCGTCCAGCGCGCGACCTCGGCGCGTTCGAAGCCGCGCTCCTGCACGTACCAGAGCTGGTCGAAGGTCGCGGCGCCGAGGATGAAGTGCAGCGCGATGCCGCCGGCCATCGTCAGCA
>DASTOI010000813.1:0-2523 GCA_035762585.1 Myxococcota bacterium | reverse complement strand
CACGCCGAGCACGCGCACGTTCGCGCGATCCGCGCGCGCGAGATTCGCGCGCAGGTCGGCGACCGCGCGCGGCGCCGATTCCACCGCGATCAACTGCGCGAACTGCGCCGCGAGCCCGAGCGTGAAGAAGCCCGCGCCGGCGTGCAGCTCGAGCACGCGCTCGCCGCGACCGGCGTGCGCGAGCACCGCCTCCGCGAGCGAGCCGCGCAGCGTCGCGTGCGCCTGGAAGAAGCCGCCGGGCGATATCGCGATCTCGCCGCCCGGCGTCGCGAGGGCGACCGCGCGTTCCGCGAAGCCCTCGGCACGCGCGCCCGAGACGCTCACTTCGCCGCGCTCGCCGCATGCGAGCTCGAGCTCGCCTTCGCCGCGTGGCGCGCTCGCGGCGAGCCGCGCCAGCGCGGCCTGGAGCGGCGGGACCAGCATCGGGCACTCGCTCGTCGCGACGAGCTCGTGCGAGCGCCCGCGCCGATAGCCCACGCGCCCCTGCCGAAATAACAAGCGCGCGCGGCTGCGCGTCGCGTACGGCTCGGGCGACGGCGCCACCTCCACGGGCTCCGCGAGCGATTCGAGCGCGACGCCCGCGCCGCGCGCGAGCGCGTCGCGCAGGATGTCGCGCTTCGCCGCGAGCTGCGCGGCGTACGCGATCTGCTGCCAGCCGCAGCCGCCGCACGCGCCGTGCACCGCGCAGCGGGGCGCGACTCGCTGTGGGCTCGCTTCGACGAGCTCGGCGATCTCCGCGCGCGCGAAGCGCTTGTGCGCCTGCGTGATGCGCACGCGCACGCGATCACCGGGCGCCGCGCCGCGCACGAACAGCACGCGCCCGCTCGCCTCGCGCGCGACGCCCTCTCCGCCCGCGGCGAGCCCGCTGATCTCGAGCAGCTCGCTCTCGCCGCCTTCGCTCAAGCGGGTGGCCCTTTGGGGTCTGACCCCAAAGGGCCAGCCTCGGCCGGCGCGCCGAAGCCGGCGGCAGCGAGGCGCGCGCGCAGCTCGCTGCCGGGCGCGAGCAGGCGGCGCAGCGTCGCGACGGCGGGGCGATCCCAGCGCTCGCGCGGAATCGCGAAGTCGTAGTGCTCGTTCGCGAGCGCGCGGAAGCGCAGGCCCTTCTCGCGCGCGACGGTCTCGATCGTGACGCCCCAGTCGGCGCGCTTCTGCGCGACGGCCGCCGCCACCGCGTAGTGCGAGCGCGGCTCGTACGCGAAGCCGGGCGGCCGCTTGCCCCCGAGCAGCTGATCGATCAACACGCGCGTCCCGGCGCCGCGATTGCGGTTCACCATGTGCAGGCTCGGGTCGGCGAGCAGCTCGGCCGTCTCGCGCAGCTCGTCGGGGCGCGTGACGACGCCTTGCATGCGCGTGTAGCCCCGTAACAAGCGCATGCCGCCGCTCAGGAACGGCGTGTTGTATGCGCCGCTCGCGGGGTCGAGCAGATGGATCGGCGCGGCATCGCACTCGCCGCGCTCGGCCGCCGCGAGCCCGCCCTGGCTTCCGACCGCGAGCAGCTTCACCGTAAAGCCCTCGCGCACGAGCGCGCCAGCGATCGAGTCGAGGCCCGCGCAGTGGCTGCCGATCACGACCAGGTCCGCGGGCGCGAGCTCGCGTCCGAGCAGCGTGACCTCGACTTCGGCCTCTGCGTCGACGATCTCGACGTTGCGCTCGATGCGCACGAAGCCGTCGGCGCGCGAGAAGCTGGTGACCGAGCCACTGCCCTTGCCCATCGGAACCGCGGCGAGCGTGCCGCCTTCGCGTGCGACGAGCCCGACCAGCAGGTACTCGAGCCGGCCGCGCTCCGAGTTCGTGCGCAGCGCCATGCGCGCGCGGACTTGCTCGCGCCGCGCGCTGCCGAGCCCTGACATCTCGCGCAGCACCGGTGCGACGAACTCGTGGAACGTGAAGATCGCCGACGTGGGAAAGCCGGGCAGGATCGCGACCGGCAGCGTGCCGTGCGCGGCGAGGCAGATCGGCTTGCCCGGCTTCAGCGCGACGCCGTGGACGACGATCCCGGGCTCGAGCTCGCCGACGACGCGCGCGTTCAAGTCGCCCTCGCCCTTCGACGTGCCGCCGGAGAGCAGCACGAGATCGGCGCCGTCGAGCGCGGTAGCGAGCGCGCGGCGCAGCGCGGCCTCGTCGTCGCGGAACGCGCCGTGGAAGCGCGGCTCGCCGCCGAGCTCGCGCACCGCGTCGGAGAGGATGCGCGCGTTGCTGTCGTATACGCCGCCGGGCCGCAGCGCCTCGCCGGGCTGGACGATCTCGTCGCCGGTCGAGAGGATCGCGACGACCGGGCGCTTGACGACGGGCACGCGCGCGCGCCCGATCGCCGCGAGCACGCCGGTCTCGCGCGAGGTGAGGCGCGTGCCCGCGAACAGGACCGTCTCGCCTTGGCCGATGTCGGTGCCCGCGAACGAGACGTTGCCGCCGGGCGCGACCGCGCGGCGCACGATCAGCTCGCCGTCCTGCGCGTCGGTGTGCTCCACCGGCACCACCGCGTCGGCGCCGCGCGGCAGCATGCCGCCGGTCGCGATCGTGATC
>DASTOI010000812.1:0-7653 GCA_035762585.1 Myxococcota bacterium | reverse complement strand
TCGGCAAGACCGGCTTCGCCAGATGGCGCAGGCGAACGACATGCGTCGCCTCACTCGCCCGCGAAGGGAAACACACGCTTCCAATCGTCCTTCATGTTGACGACCGTCCAGCCCTTCGCGCGTGCCTCATCGAGGCCTTGGTCGAGATGGCCGATCGAGGAAGCTCTGTCGTAGGCCCATTCGCGCTCGGCGTCGGTGTGATGGACGTAGAGGCAGAAGCGCTCGCCGCTGCCGCTGCATGTCCACTGCAGCATCTGTAGATCGCCGTCGGAGTTACCGAACGCGGCGATGGGGCGGCGGCCGATGTGTTGCTGGATGCCGACGGGCTTGCCCGCTTTGTCGTCGAAGAAGTTGACCTCCGGCAGGCGAATGAGCGCCGGCTTGCCGTCGCGCAGCTCGTACTTCGTCTTGATGCTGCTCCCGATCACCTGCTCGGGCGGGATCCCATAGACCTTCTCTGTCCACGGGCGCATGAACTCGATGCCGCCGCCGGAGACGATGAAGGTCTTGAAGCCGTTCGCGCGTAGATAGGTGAGCAGCTCGAGCATCGGCTGATAGACCATCTCAGTGAATGCGCGGCCGGTCTTGGGATGCTTCGCGGTCGCGAGCCACGCCGTGACGATCTTCTCGAACTCCTGACTCGTCATGCCCGCGTGGGTGGCCATGACCATTTCGAGGAGTGCATGCTCGCCACCCGCCAGCGCGGATCGCACGTCGCCTCGCAGCACCGACGCGAACGGCTCCTTGTCCTTCCACTCCGGATGCTGCGGCGCGAGCGTCTTGACGCGATCGAACACGAAGAACGCCTGGAAGTACATCGGCTGCTCGGCCCAGAGGGAGCCGTCGTTGTCGAACGTCGCGATGCGCTCGGGCACTGGGACGAAATCCGGCCCGCCGGGCTTCGTCACGCGCTCGACGAAGCTCACGATGGACTGCTTGGTCGCACCGTCGTTCCACGAGGGCAGCGGATCGGTCGCGGCCGCCGCCGCGGTCGCGGCGACGATCATCAGGCCCCCGAAGGCGGCGGTCGACACGACCCGGGCACGGAAGAACGTCATGGCATCCTGCTCGGGTTCGCATAGAACCCGAAACGCACGAGGCCGCACCCGCCTCGCGGCGAGTGCAGCCTCGTCGGGATTTCCGGGCAGCTCTCCCTTACTGCTTCGAGCTGCTCGTCACAGCCTCCATCACGCGGTCGAGATTGAAGCTCCCGGGCTTCTGGCGCGGCGGGAACTCACGGAAACTCTGCAGCCACTGCCCGACGTACCCCGCCGCGGGAGCGATCGCGAACATGTGTTCCGCGAACCACTGGTTGTAGCCGTAGCCCTCATACTCGGCGCGCTCGAACGGATCGCTGCGCAGATTGAAGACCAACGGCGCGCGCAGCTCGACGAAGGGCTCCATCCAAACGTGGAGGCCATGCGCGTTCTGCTTCAGGAACGTGACCTTCCATTGGTTGTATCGCAGCGCGGCGACGCTGCCGTCGTCGGTCCAGTAGAGGAACTCATGTCGCGGCCACGCCGCCGAGCCTGTTAGGGCCGGAAGCAAGTTGTACCCGTCCAGATGGACCTTGTACTTCCGCCCTCCCACGCTCCTGCCCTTCAGCAGATCCTCCTTGACCGTTGTGTCCCCGGCCGCGGCGAGCAGCGTCGGGAGCATGTCCTCGTGCGAGCCGATCTCGTTGACGACGGTCCCGGGCCTGATCACGCCTGGCCAGCGGATCAGCGTCGGCACCCGGTAACCGCCCTCCCAGTTCGTGTTCTTCTCGCCGCGGAACATCGTCGTGCCGCCGTCGGGCCAGCTCATCGATTCGGCGCCGTTGTCGGTCGAGTACATCACGATCGTGTTGTCCTCGAGGCCGAGCTCCTTCAGCTTGGCGAGGACCTGACCGACGTGGCCGTCGTGCTCGACCATTCCGTCCGGGTAGATCCCGAGCCCGCTCTTACCAACCGAATCCGGCTTCAGGTGGGTGAAGATGTGCATGCGCGTCGAGTTCCACCAGATGAAGAACGGCTTGTCCTCCTTCGCCGCACGCTCCATGAAGTCGAGTGTCTTCGCGGTTACCTCGTCGTCGATCGTCTCCATGCGCTTCTTCGTGAGCGGCCCAGTGTCGGTGATGCGGCCGTCGCTGAAGCTGTGGATGACGCCGCGCGGCCCGAAGCGCTTCTTGAACTCGGGATTCTTCGGATAGTCCGGATGCTCCGGCTCTTCCTCGGCGTTCAAGTGGTAGAGATTCCCGAAGAACTCATCGAAGCCATGGTTCGACGGCAGCATCTCGTCGCGGTCGCCCAGGTGATTCTTGCCGAATTGGCCGGTCATGTAGCCCTGCGCCTTCAGCAAGCCGGCGATCGTCGGATCTTCCTTCTTCATCCCCTCCGGCGCCCCGGGAAGACCTACCTTCGTGAGGCCCGTACGAATGGGTGACTGGCCGGTGATGAACGCGGCACGCCCTGCTGTGCAGCTCTGCTGGGCATACCAGTCGGTGAACAGCGCACCTTCCTTGGCGATGCTGTCGATGTTCGGCGTCTTGTAACCCATCATGCCCATGTTGTAGGCACTGACGTTGAAGCCGCCGATATCATCGCCCCAGATCACGAGAATGTTGGGCTTGTCAGCACTTGCCGGGGCGGCCCCCAACATCGCTGCGAGGACGATGGTGGTGAACGCTGCGCTCGCCCTAATGAGTGACCGATTCCCGGACGGCATTTGCATTCTCCCTCTTCCGTGAATTCGTCGGACGCCCGCGTCGCGGGACACTCCACGCCGAAGATCGCGACGATCCTACTCCGTTTATTGGGGAGGCAAGCCGAGAATTCGCGCCGTTCAGCCGCCGAATCGCGCCACAGCCGAGCCCTCGCGAAGTGCTCGGCTGTGCGTGACCGAGCGATGATTTTGAGCGGACCCGCACATTCGAGACAATCCGTCGTTGATTCGGGCCAGCGCGGTTGCTTAGGATCCCGCGCTTCGAGCCCGCGGAGTGCGCCGGACCATGCAAACCGTCGAGGCGATGCAGGTCATTCAGCTGCTCGAACGTTGTGAGGGGCTCGGTGTGGGGGCATCGGCCCTGTGCGACGCCGTCGGCTTGAGCCGCGAGCAGCTCACCGACCCGGACGCACGCATGCCGTTCGACACCGTCCCGCGGCTCTTGGCCGCGGCGGAAGGCCTCACTCAGGACCCACTGATCGCGTTGCGCGCAGGCGCCAGCCGTCCTCCGCGCGGGCTTCTCGTCTACCAAGCGCGCGCACAGGACAGCTTCAAGGATGCGCTCGCGCAGCTCTCGCAGAACGCCCGCCTGGCGGCGAGCCCGCTCCGGTTCGAAGTTCGCGAAGGAACGCGGCAAGCCTCGCTTTGTCTCTTCGTCGACGCGCCTGAGAGCGAACCGCTGGCTCTCGTCCGCGAGTATGTCACCGGCTTTCTGGTCCGATTCCTGGCGGAGTTGGCTCCGTCGTTTCGCGCGCGCGAGCTTCGCTTCCCCGATGCTCCGCGCGCACCGATCGAGGCGTACGAGCGCGTGCTCGCAGCGCCCGTGCGCTTCCACCAGCGTGAGTGCGCGATCGTTATCGCGCCCGACCTTCTCGCGGCACCGATCGCCACGGCGAATGCCGTCGTCGCGCGGCTCTTCGAGGACCAGATCGAGCATCGCCTGGCCGTGCGTCGGAGTGGCGATTATCGCGCTGACGTCGAGCTCGCGATGGAGGCCCTCCTGCGAGATCGCCGGTCGCCGGAGCGTTCGCTCGTGGCCCGGCGCCTCGGCGTCAGCGTGCGCACGCTCCAGCGGCGGCTCGGCGCGGAGGGCTGCACATTTCGCTCCGTTCGCGAAGCCGTGTTGCGGCGCGAAGCGGCGCCGCTCATCGCGCGCCGTTCCCTCCCGCTCTCGGACGTCGCACAGCGGCTGGGCTTCGCCGACGCCGATGCGTTCGCGAAGGCATGGAAACGCTGGACAGGAGAGCCGCCGAGTGAGCAACGTCGCAGATCATGAGCCGCAACGCGCGCACGCGACTCACGGTCGCCGTCCTACTCATCCTTGCGGCGATCGCTCTCGCGTGGTGGGTTGACGCCGCACGTCGGCAGCGCGCCCCCGAGGCGGTTCAGCCGATCCTCCCTCGAGCCGCCAGCTACATCGGCGCCGATGCCTGCGGCGCCTGCCACGCCGAGCAGCTCGCGCTCTGGCGGGGATCGCACCACGACCTCGCGATGACGGACGCGACCGAAGCGACGGTGCTCGGGGACTTCTCAGGCGCGCGCTTCGTCCACGCGGGAGTGACTTCGCGCTTCTTCCAGCGCGACGGCCGCTACTTCGTCGAGACCGACGGCCCGGGCGGCGCGCTCGCCGAGTTCGAGATCACACACACGTTCGGAGTCGATCCGCTCCAGCAGTACCTGGCCCCTCTCGACAGCGGGCGCCTGCAGGCGCTCTCCGTCGCGTGGGATGCGCGCGCGAGAGAAGCCGGCGGACAGCGTTGGTTCCACCTTTACGGCGACGAGCCGATTCCGCACGACGACGAGCTGCACTGGACCGGCCCGCAGCAGAACTGGAACTTCATGTGCGCGGACTGCCACTCGACGAACCTGAGAAAAGGCTACGACCCGACGCGCGCGACGTTCTCGACGACCTGGTCGGAGGTGAACGTCGCGTGCGAGGCTTGTCACGGCCCCGGCTCGGACCACGTCGCGTGGGCGAAGGCTGGCGAGAACGAGCGCGCTGGCGATGCGAGCCAGGGCTTGACGGCTTCGTTCGCCGAGCGAAAAGCGCAGCGCTGGCTCCTCGGCGTCGGAGACGCGACCGCGAAGCCGACGAGCGCGCAGCCGCTCCACGCCGAGCTCGAGGTGTGCGCGCCATGTCACTCGCGCCGGACGGCGATCGCGGAGGGATTTCGCGCGGGCGATCGGTTTCTCGACCACTACGCGCCGGCGCGCCTCGAGTCCCCACTCTATTACGCCGACGGCCAGCAGCGTGACGAGGTCTACGTGTGGGGCTCCTTCGTCCAGAGTCTCATGTACCAGCGTGGCGTCACATGCAGTGATTGCCACGAGCCGCATTCGGCGAAGCTGCGTTACGACGGCAATGCGCTGTGCGGGCAATGCCATTCGCCAGCGCGCTTCGATTCCGCTGCTCATCACCGCCACGCGGTCGGCGGCGCGGGCGCGCAGTGCGTCGCATGTCACATGCCCGAGACGACCTACATGCGGATCGACCCGCGGCGCGACCACAGCCTGCGCGTGCCGCGCCCGGACCTGACGACCTCACTCGGTGTGCCCAATGCTTGCAGCGCGTGTCATGCAGACCGCTCCGCCGAGTGGGCCGCACGCGAGGTCGCGCGTTGGACCGGCCGCGAGCCGCGCGGCTTCCAGCACTTCGCCGAAGCGCTCGCTGCAAACGACGAGCGGATCGCGCTCGTCGCGCGTGATCCGGCGCATCCGGAGATCGCTCGCGCCACTGCCGCGGCCGCGCTCGGCGATCGCCTCGACGCGACTCGACTGGCTGCGATTCGCGCGGCCCTCGCCGACGAGAGCGCGCTGGTACGTCGCGCCGCGCTCGAGTCGCTGGCCGCGCTGCCCCCTGCCGAGCGCGCCGCGCTCGCGGCGCCGCTGCTCGACGACCCGTTGCGCGCCGTGCGCATCGAAGCCGCGAGCGCGATGGCCGACGCGGCGCCGAGCTCTCTCGCGCCGGCAGACGGCGCCAACTTCGCGCGGGCGGCGGCCGAGTACGAAGCGGCACAGCGCATGCATTCCGAGCGGCCGGAGCACCGCACCAACCTCGCGACGTTCCTGGCGCTGCGCGGGCGCTCGGACGAGGCGGAGCGCGAGTTCCGCGCCGCGCTCGGCCTCGCGCCAGCCTACGCCCCGGCCTGGGTGAACCTCGCTGATTTGTTGCGGCAGCTCGGTCGCGACGCCGAGGCCGAAACGCTGCTGCGCACCGGGATCGCGAAGATGCCGGACGCCGCGGCGCTCCATCACGTGCTCGGCCTCACTCTGGTGCGGCTCGGGCGCAGTGCGGAGGCACTCGACGAGCTCGAGACCGCCGCGCGGCTTGCGCCGGACGATGCGCGGTTCGCGTACGTGCACGCGGTCGCGCTGGGCTCGGCGGGTGAGCGCGAGCGCGCACTCGCGGTCCTCGACCGCGCGCTCGCGCGGAACCCGCGCGACACCGAGCTGCTCGGCGCCGCCGCGGCGATCAGCCGCGATGCCGGGTTGCACGACCGCGCGATCGACTATGCCGAGCGGCTCGTGGCCGTCGTGCCCGACGACCCGGGCGCGCGCAGCCTGGTCGAGTCGCTGCGCGCTGCGCCAGGGGCGCCGCACTGATCCCGCGCACGAGGGTCTGTCAGTCGAGCCACTCAGCGGCGTAGGATCTCTCGGTTGGATGGATCGACCCGCAAATGGGTCTCGCTGCGACGAGCTTCGCTCCTCGACACTTCTTCACTTGGAGGATCCCATGCGACCCGGGTTCCCGCTCGTGTTGCTCGTAACCGCTCTGATCGTTGCCGGCTCGCTCCCAGCACGCGCGGCGAGCAAGCGAGAGATCGAGACGAAATCGACCGCCGCGCTGAAGGCACTCCTCGACAGCACGCCCGCCGCGAAGACGCTGGCCGAAGATGCCAAGGCGATCCTGATCTTCCCCGAGATCGTGAAGGGAGGCTTCATCGTCGGGGGCCAAGTCGGCAGCGGGATGTTGCAGGAGCACGGAAAGGCCGCGGGCTATTACCGCTCATTTGCCGGCTCGTACGGTCTGCAGGCCGGCGTCCAGTCGTTCGGCTACGTGCTGATGTTCATGGACGACGAGTCGCGCGCCTACCTCGACAAGAGCAAAGGCTGGGAGATCGGCGTCGGCCCCAGCATCGTGCTCGTCGACGAGGGCGTCGGAAAGAACCTCACGACGACGACGCTCAAGAAAGGCGTGTACGCGTTCATCTTCGACCAGAAGGGACTGATGGCCGGCATCGGTATCCAAGGCTCGAAGATCACGAAGATCGATCCGAAGGATTAGGTCGTACTTGGGCCTTGAGCTCGTCGGCCGGCGCGCTCGGTCCCCGTCTCTCTAGCCGACGAACCGGGCGATCGCCTCGGCCAGCGCGCGCGGCTGCTCGACGGTGATCATGTGCCCCGCGCCGGCGAAGCGCGCGATCTCGGCGCCGGCGATCAGGCGCTGCCACGCTTCGGCGTAGACGGGCGGAATCAGGCGGTCCTGATCTCCCCAACAAATCAGCGTCCTCGCGCTCACGCGGTAGGCACGCTTGCTGAAGCGCCGATTCGGGACTGGGAACAGCAGCTTGCCCGCGGTGCCGAGGCGGCGGGCATTGCCGACCATGAAGCCGCGCAGCGCTTCGTTGCTCGAGAGATCGAGCCCGGCCATCAGCAGCTTCTCGCCCGCCTTCGCGTCGGCGAACAGGTAGCCAGGCAGCTCGAACGGCGTCATCGCGAACAGGTCCGGGATCGGGTGCGCGTCGAGCCACACGCCGGCGGGCGCGATCAGCGCGAGCTTCTCGATGCCCGCGTTGTTCAGCGCCGCCATCTCGGCCGCGATCATGCCGCCCATCGAGTGGCCGACCAGCCCGGGACGCTCGAGCCCTAATGCCTCGACCACGTCCCAGCCGTGCAGCGCGAAGTCGAGCATGTCGTCGAGCAGCTCTTCTCCCGGCTCGGCGCCGAAGC
>DASTOI010000811.1:0-6285 GCA_035762585.1 Myxococcota bacterium | reverse complement strand
CAGATGCGCGCGCGCCTTGTCGAGCGCGTAGCTCTCCAGGTGCTCGAACGAGCGCCAATACTGCACGAGGATCGGCGCGCGCACGCCCCACGCCTCGACGCCGAGGAAGCCCGACGCGCGGTCGGCCTCGAGCTCGCGCAGCATGCGCGCCATCGCAAGCGCGACCGGCAGCCACTGGTGGACCTTCCAGAGCTTGTTGATGCGCATCCCGATCAGGAACACGACGAACTCGCCGTCCGTCTCGGCCGTCAGCCGCTCCGCGCGAACCTGCGACATGTCTCGAACTCCTCGCGTTTTCGGGGTGTCATTATCGCCGGAATGAAGGCGACACGGATCGGTGTCGGTTTGCTGCTGGCGGCCGCGCTCCCGCTCGCGAGCTGGGCCGCCACCGTAGAGGAGCGCGTCGCGCAGTACGGAGCGGCGGCACGCGCGCGGATGCTTCCCAGCTTCGAGGCGGCCGGGGTCCCGTATCCGCCGCAGCGCGTCGTGCTCGTCGGGCTGAAGGTCGAGCGGCGACTCGATCTGTACGCCGCGGGGCGCGCAGGTCCGTTCCGCTACGTGCGTTCGTATCCGATCCACGCGGCAAGCGGAGGTATCGGTCCGAAGCTACGCGCGGGCGACGAGCAGGTACCCGAGGGCCTGTACCGCGTCAGCGCGCTGAACCCCAACAGCCAGTTCCACCTCTCACTCCGCATCGACTACCCGAACGTGGACGACCGCCGGCGCGCCGAGGCGGAGGGCCGCACGAATCTGGGCGGCGACATCATGATCCACGGTCGTTCCGCCTCCACCGGCTGCCTCGCGATGGGCGATCCCGCCGCCGAGGACTTGTTCGTGCTGGCCGCGGAGACTGGGATCGACGACGTCCACGTCGTGCTCAGCCCGCTCGATTTCCGCCGCGGCGCACTGTCCGAGCTTCACGAGCCCGCGCGGCCCTGGGTGGCCACGTTGTACGACGAGATCCGCTCCGCGCTCGCAGAGCTGCCGCACCCGCCGCGACGACGCTGACTGCCGTAACGACGCGCGTCACTCCGCCTCGTCGCGCTCCGCGTCCGCGGGCATCTCGGCGGGCACGATCTGGTGCGGCGCCGCGCCCGCGGCCGGCTCGGCCTTCGGCGCGAGATCGTTCAGGCGATCGATCAGGCGGCGCAGCCGGCCGGTGTTCTTGCGGTCGTAGTGCAGCACGAGGCGCGGCAGCTCGGGTAGCTCGCCCTTCTCTTCCGGCAGCGCCGCGCTCGCCTCGATCGCGCCGCGCACGAGCAGATCCGCGAACTCGCGCGAGAGCGCCGCGAGCGCGTCGCCGCTCGGCGCCTCGTTCACGCGCAGCACGAGCCGATCGCCGACGTAGCGGCTCGAGTGGTAGTTGCGGTAGAAGCGCGTGAGCTCGGCGACCGCGTCGTCCACCGAGTCCGTGACGCGGAACAGCGCGACATCGTCGGGCGAGATCAGCTTGCGCCCTAACAGGTGGTCGGTGACGTACTGCGCCCAGTCGCGCCAGTAGTCCCCGCCCGGCGCGTCGATGAACACGACCGGCAGCATCTCGCTCTTGCCGGTCTGGATCAGCGTGAGCGCCTCGAAGCCCTCGTCGTGCGTGCCGAAGCCGCCCGGGAAGAGCGCGATCGCGTGCGAGTGCCGCACGAAGCTCACCTTGCGCGTGAAGAAGTATCGGAAGTTCACCAGCTTCGCGTCGCCGGCGATCACCTCGTTCGCGGCTTGCTCGAACGGCAGCCGGATGTTCACGCCGAACGACGCGTCACGGCCCGCGCCGCCCTGCGCGGCCTGCATGATTCCGCTCCCCGCGCCGGTGATCACCATCCAGCCGTGCCGCGCCATCGCGCCCGCGAAGCGCTCGGCCTGCTCCCAGTCGGGCGAGCCCGGCAGCGTGCGCGCGCTGCCGAACACCGACACCTTGCGCACGCCCTCGTACGGCGCGAACACGCGCAGTGCGTGGCGCAGCTCCTTGATCGCGGCGTTCACGAGCTTGAAGTCGCCGTCGTCCGTGTCGTCGCGCAAGAAGCGCAGCGCAGTCACGATCATCTGCCGCGCGTACTCCGCGCTCTCGGCCTCGCGCGCACCGAACTCGGCGAGCGCAGCCGCCACCAGCGCTTCGATCTCCGCGTTCAGCGCGCCGCTGCGCAGCTCGTACCGGCGGCGAGTGCGAATCATCTTGGGAGGTTTAGCGGGCGAGGACGTCATGCAGTTCCGAGGCTGCCTTGTTCGGCAGACTCCCGCGCCGGCCTGAGCCCGACCCGCCGGCGCGGCTCCGACCGCTGCGGCGTGCCCGTCCCCCTAACAACACTCCCCGCCGGCGCACGGCTCGCGCGTCTCGCGGTACTCGAGACCCTTCGTCTCGCGCGGGCTGCGCGGCGCGCTGCGGCTGCAGTCGAAGCCGCGCCGCTCGTCCTCCGGAATCGGCGCGCGCGGCGGAACCGCGATCACGTGCCCGGCATAGGGCGCCGCCGTGAGCAGGCGGAACGTCTTCGCGCACACCGCCGCCCGCACGCCGCGCTCGAGCACGTGGCCGTCGTCGTCCTCGACGCGGCGCCACGGCCCCGCATAGATCACCGCCTCGTTCGCCTCGTAGCACGGGCCCTGCTTGCCCTTGTGCGCGGTCACCGTCACCGAGCGGAACTCGATCCCGTCGACGACCGCGAACGGCTCGCGCTCCCACTTCTCGAGCGCGATGCCGTGGAAGCCCGCCGCCTCGAACGCGCGCAGCAGCTCGAGCTCCTGGAACGCGCCCGAGATGCAGCCGCTCCACAGCTTGGGATCGGCGCGCAGCTCCGCGGGCACCGGCTCATCGCTCACGATGTCCGAGATCGCGATGCGCCCGCCCACCTTCAGCACGCGAAAGATCTCGCGCACCAGCGCCGCCTTGTCGCTCTCGCGCACGAGATTCAGCACGCAGTTCGAGACCACCAGGTCGACGCTCTCGTCCGCGATCAGCGGCGCCGCTTCGCGCAGCCGCGCCAGTTCGGCATCGAGCGCCGCGAGATCCGCCGCGCTGCGCACGGGGTTCGCCGCGAGCCAGCGATCGAGCCGCGCGGCGTCGAGCCGCAGATCCTGAATCCGCCCGCGCAGAAACTCGACGTTCGCAAAGCCGAGCCGCTCGGCGACCACCGGCGCCGCTCGGCGCGCGAGCGCGAGCATCTCCTCGTTCATGTCGACGCCGATCACGCGCCCCTTCGGTCCCGCCGACTGCGCCGCGATGAAGCAAATCTTCCCCGCGCCCGACCCGAGATCGAGCACGACGTCGCCTTCACGCACGTACCGCGACGGATCGCCGCACCCGTAATCCCGCTCGATCACCTCCTCCGGAATCACCGCCAGAAGCCGCGCGTCGTACTCGACCGGACAACAAAGCGCCGCCTCCCGCACCCGCGCCGCCTGCGCGTAGCGTTCCTGAACCGCTGATTCCTCTCGATCTCGCGCGAGACTTCGCTCCACCTTGCAACCTCCAGTGAGACCGCATACGACAGCAGCCGCACCGCAGTTACGCCAAGCGCCAACACCAAAATCCGCGACGACGCGCAGCGTGCGGAGCCATCGGCTCGATGCCGACCGCCCCGCACCCTTCCCCAATAGCCCGATCGAGAGCCGAGCACGAGCGGACGCGGCGGGGCCGGGGACGGCTGCGGCGAAGTCCAGCGCAGCGGAGCCCCCCTGAGAATCTCCCGCGGTCCACTCGCTGCAACGCGCCGCAGCCAATGCCCCTAATGATCCAAGGGGCGAAGCGAGCCATGAGCCGCAGCCGCCCCCG
This sequence comes from Myxococcota bacterium, assembly GCA_035762585.1. Classification (GTDB taxonomy): domain Bacteria; phylum Myxococcota_A; class UBA9160; order UBA9160; family UBA6930; genus VGRF01. The sequence goes on along the minus strand of DASTOI010000811.1, from coordinate 2,525 downwards.
GCCCCGCCGCGGCCGCGGAGCCCGCAACAAGCACCACGCTCAGCTCGCTCCATCCCCGCGCAACACCGCCGGCACCGTCCGCAACAAAATCGCGACGTCGCTCGCAAGCGACCAGGTGTCGATGTACTCGAGATCGAGGCGCACCCAGTCTTCGAAGCCGATCTTGTTGCGCCCACTCACCTGCCACAGACACGTGAGCCCCGGGCGCATCGAGAGCCGGCGGCGCTCCGCGGTGCGATACGCGGCGACCTCGCTCGGAATCGCCGGCCGCGGGCCGACGAGGCTCATGTCGCCGCGCAGCACGCTAAAGAGCTGCGGCAGCTCGTCGAGGCTGTAGCGGCGCAGGAAGCGGCCGACCGGCGTGATGCGCGGATCGCGCTTCATCTTGAAGACAGGCCCGTCCATCTCGTTCTGCGCCGTCAGATCGAGGCGGCGCGCTTCGGCGTCGACGACCATCGTGCGCAGCTTCGGCATCCGGAACAGGCGGCCGTTCAGCGAGCAGCGCACCTGATGGAAGAACACCGGACCGGGCGAGCTGAGCTTGATCGCGAGCGCGCACGCGCCAATCAGCGGCGCGGCGACGAGCAGCAGCGCGGCGCTCGCGGCCACGTCGACCAGCCGCTTCACCGCGAGCCACGCGGCCGAGTGATGCACCGGCGCGAACGAGAGCGCGGGCAGCGATCCGAAGCGCTTCACGCGCGGCGGCGGCAGCAGATCGCCGAACACGTCCGACAGCAACGTGATCGGGACGCCGGCGCGCGTCGCGGCGTCGACGACGCCGACCACGGCCTCGAGCTTCGAACGCGGCACCGCGACGATCACCTCGTCGATCACCTGATCGGCGAGGATCTCCTCGATCGCCGCGAGCGGGAAGATGCGCGAGGTCTGCACCGCGGCGCCCTTGCGCGGCAAGCTCGCGTCGACGAAGCCGACCACGCGCAGGCCCCACTCGGGATGGCCGACGATCACCTCCTCGACGTAGGCGGCACGCGGTCCGGAGCCGGCGATCAGCACGTTGCGGGTGTTATGGCCGGCGCGGCGAAGCACGCGCGCGAGCCCGAGCAGGATCACGCGCATCCCACCCAGCACGCCGAGCTGCGCGCCGGCGACCACCAGCGGAAACGAAGGCGGCGCGGGCAGCGCGGTCGCGAACGCGACCGCCGCCTGCGCGAGCGCCGAGAGTCCGCCCGCGAGCGCGAGCGCGCCCGAGACCTGCGCGACCGTGTCGCGCCGCTGCGAGTCATAGAGACGCAGCGTGCGCAGCGAGATCGGCCACGCCAGCGCCGCCGCGAGTCCGACCGGCAGCAGCGCGAGCTCCGCGTCCGCGAGCGCAAACGCCGGAATCCGCACGATCGCGACGAACAGCGCCGCGCTGACCACGACGTCCGCCAGCTGCAGCGCCGCATCGATCTCCCGCGAAAGCGCCCGAAGCATCCGCGCAGTTTCGGCTCGACACGCCCATTCCTAGAGATAGGACGTGCAATCGGCGTCGGGCACGAATTGCTGAAAGGCGACGATTCGTGCCTGACCCCAATCGTCGACCCGCCGGTACTCTGCGCGGCCCGTGTCGACGCACCCCACGCTGGAAGCGCTCGCGATGCCGGGCGTGCGGCCGCTGCTCGTCGCGCGCCTCTTGCGCGCATTCGGGGGCCGCTTGTTACAGGCGACGCTGTTCTGGCAGGCCACGATGCTCGCGCACGGCTCGCCGGTCGGCGTGATGTGGGTGGGCGTCGTCGAGTTCCTGCCGTCGATCCCGATGAGCCTCCTGGCCGGCGCGATCGCGGACGTGACGAATCGCGTGCGCATGGTGCAGCTCTCGCAGCTCGGCGTCGGGCTCGGCGCGCTCGGCCTCGCGTGGCTCGGCGGCGATTCGCTCGCCGCACTGCTCGCGCTCACCGCTGCGATCGGCGTCGTCGGCGCGTTCGAGATGCCGGCGATGGGAACCGTGCTGCCGAACCTCGTCTCGCGCGAGCGCTTCGCGAGTGCGGTCGCCCTCTCCGCGACCATGCGCAACGTCGGCTGGACGCTCGGCCCGCTCGCGAGCGGCTTCGCGCTCGCGGCCTGGGGCGCGCGCGGAACCTTCGCGCTCGCTGCGCTGTTCACGCTCGCGAGCGCGCTCACGCTCGCGCTGCTGCCCCGCATCGACGCGCCCGCCGAGCGGCGCGAGGTGAGCCTGCGCGCGATTCGCGAAGGCGTCGCGTTCGTGCGCCGCGAGCGCGTCGTGCTCGGCGCGATGACGCTCGACATGTTCGCGGTGATCTTCGCCGGCGCGACGGCGCTGCTGCCGATCTACACGACGGAGATCCTCCACTTGGACGCGCGTGCGTACGGCGCGCTGTTCGGAGCGATCACGATCGGCACCTTCGCGACCTCGGTGATCCTGATCCTGCGCCCCGGCATGCTGCGCGCCGGCCGCGCGCTCTGCATCGCGGTGGCCGCGTTCGGCGCGGCGACGATCGTGTTCGGGCTCTCGCGCTCGTTCTGGCTGTCGTTCGCCGCGCTCGCGGCCACCGGCATGGCCGACG
>DASTOI010000810.1:0-3526 GCA_035762585.1 Myxococcota bacterium | reverse complement strand
CTGCCGCGCGCGATCGCTCTCCGCCTCGGCCTCGCGCGCGCTGCCCTCGAGCCAGCGCTCGAGCCGCTCGACGACGTCCGCGGCGTCTCGCAGCGCCTCGCCTCCGGACGGGTTCCGCCGCGCTTCGGGTGCGCTGCGCGGCATCGGCGCGGAGGCGGAGCGCACGTCGCCGCGCGCGACGCGACGGCGATATTCGGCGGCGCGCTCGCTCTCCTCGCGCTGGAACTTCTCCGCGGCCGCGACGTCGCCGGGGTCCCAGCGCTCGGCGCTCGCGAGCGCGGGAATGCCGAGCTGGAGCGCGAGCGTGACGAGCAGCGGCGCCGCGCAGGCGCTGGCTCGCTTCAAGACGCGGCCTCGATCCAGTGCGCGAGGCGGCCGGCCGCGGCGCCGTTGCGGCGAAAGGAATGGAAGCGCGCGGCGTCGCAGCGCGTGCACGCGCGCGCGGCGATGCCGATCGCGCGGGGCGCGACACCGCCGCGCGCGAGCACGAGCTGCGCGAGCGCGCCGAGGTCGAGCTGCGCGCGCTCGCCCTGCGAGCGCGTGACGGCCGCGTCGAAGAGCCGCCCGTAGCGCGCGCGCAGCGGCGCGAGCACCGGAGCGTCCACCTCGTAACAACACGCTCCGATGCACGGGCCGATCGCGGCGGAAATCTCCGCGCGCGGCGCGCTCTGCGAGAGCTCCGCGAGCGCGCTCTCGATCACGCCTGCCGCGAGGCCGCGCCAGCCCGCGTGCACCGCGCCGACGACATCGCCCGCAGCCACGAGAATCGGCACGCAGTCGGCGGTGAGGACGCCGACGCGCGCGCCGCGCTCGCGCGTCAACACCGCGTCTGCTTCCCCGAGCTCGCTCTCTCGCGCGCACGCCCAGACGACGCGCGCGCCGTGCACCTGGCGCGGCCGGCGCAGCGCGATCTCTGGGCTCGTGCGCAGACCGAAGCCGTGCGGGATGCCGCGCGCGCCGAGGACCTCGTCGCGCAAAAACTCCGCAGTCACGCTCCGCGCTCCGCGCTCGCGAGGGTCGCTTCCAGCGCGGCGAGGTCGGCAGGCAGCGGCGCCTCGAAGCGCAGCGTCTCGCCGGTCGTCGGGTGCACGAAGCCGAGCACGGCGGCGTGCAGCGCGGGGCGCGCGAGGCGGCTCGTGAACGCGCCGCCCGCAGCGCGGCCGTAGGTGGCGTCCCCTAACAAGGGAAGCCCGTGCGCAGCGAGGTGAACGCGGATCTGGTGCGTGCGCCCGGTCTCGGGGCGGATCTCGAGCTTCACCGCGCCGCTCTTCGGAAAGCGGCGCAGCACGCGCCAGCGCGTCGCGGCCGCGCGGCCGCGCTTCGTCACGATGCTCATGCGCTTGCGGTCGGTCGGGTGACGGCCGATCGCGCGTTCGATGCGGCCTTCATCCTGCGCCGGCGCGCCGCGCGCGAACGCGACGTAGACGCGCTGGATCGTGTGGTCGTGGAATTGCTTCGAGAGGGCTTGGTGCGCGGCGTCGGTCTTCGCGACGACCATCACGCCCGACGTGCCGCGATCGAGCCGGTGCACGATGCCCGGGCGCGCGACGCCGCCGATGCCGGCGAGGTCGCGCACGTGATGCAGCAACGCGTTCACGAGCGTGCCGCCGGCGTGGCCCGGCGCGGGATGCACGACCAGGCCGGCGGGCTTGTCGATCACCGCGAGCGCGTCGTCCTCGTGCAGCAGCGTGAGCGCGATCGGCTCGGCTGCGAGCTCGCTCGGCGCAGGCGCGGGCGGATCGGCGAGGACGCGGTCGCCGGGGGCGAGCTTCTGGCTCGCGCGCGCCGGTGCGCCGTTCACGCGCACGCGCGCGTCTTCGATCCAGCGCTGCGCCTGCGCGCGCGCGACGCCCGCGAGCGCCGCCAGCGCGCGGTCGAGGCGCTCGCCCGCATGCGCCGAGCCAACCACGAACTCGTGCGCGAGCGGCTCGCGCTCTGCGCCGGAGTCTTCGTCGGAAGCTTTCATCGGGGACGTACTTTCACATGAAAGTACGTCCCCGATGCAAACTGCGAGCGCGAGCACGGGGCCCGCTTGCACTACCAAATACGGCTGCGGACGTGCTTGCTGCGGTAGACGAGCACGTCTACGAGCGCCCGGTTCCATGCGTTCGTCGCGCGTGCGGCGCGCTCCTCGACGCGCTCGTCGAAGTACTCGCGGCCCTCGGCGAGCTCGCTCGCCATGCGTTCGAACAGGTCGTCGTTGGCGAGGCCGTCGCGCACGAGGTCGGGGTGATACATCACGATGTCGGAGACGACGGCGCGCGCGAGGCGGAGCACGCGCTCGGGATCGGCGATGCGCGTCACCGCATTCTCCGCACCATCGGTCGCCCCGCCTTCGCCGGCCGCGCCGCGGCGACGCGCTCCATGTAGGCGGGCACGATGCGATCCGCGTCGAGGCCGACCGCGCGCGCGTACGCGGTGAGGAAGCCGCGCACGTAGACGGTCGCGGGCAGTGCGTCGAAGCGTTCGTCCTCGAGCGCGCTCAGGTAGCTCGCGCCGATCTTCGTCGCGCTCGCGAGCCGCTCGAGCTCGACCCCGCGCGCCATTCGCAGCCGCCGCAGCCGCGCGCCCGTCCACGCGCCGTCCTCCGGCTCCTCGAAGCCGCGGATCTCCGGCGAGCCCTCGAGACTCTGCTCGTCGTCGTTCGCGAACGAGAGCGCGAGCTCGACGCGCGGCCCCGCGTTCAGCTGCTCGTCGTACGCGCGCCGCTGTCCCTCGTCGGAGAGCACCTTGTACGCGAGCTCGATGCGCTCCTGGATCAGCGTGAGATCGCGATCGTCGTAGATCGAGTACGTCGCGAGCGAGTCGGGCGCGTAGGTGGAGCGTGCGACGCGGTAGGCGCGCTCCACCTGATCGGCGCTCGCGTCGGGCGTCAGCTCCAACACTTCATAATGCGTCTGGTCCGAGAACGGCTTCATGGCGCGGCTTCCTCGGCGTTCGGCAGCGGCACACCCTCGGCGAGCTTGCGCGCGATGCGCCGCAAGTAGACCGCCGCGTCGCCATCCGGCGCGACGTCGAGCAGCGCGCGGCGCTGCTTCACCGCTTCGCGCACCGCCGGATCGCGATTCAGGTAGCCGATGTAGTCCGCGTCGATGCCGAAGAAGCGGCGGCAAACGCTCGCGATCGAGAAGCCGAGCTTCACGTCCTCGGCGGTCGCGACCTCGTTCACCACGACGCGCGGCCGGAAGCGCCGCATCGTCTCGACGAAGCGCAGCCCCTCCTCCGGATCCATCTGCTCGACTTCCCGTAACAAGTCGAGCGGCGTCTTGATGCCGCGCGCGTTGCGCTGGTCCATCGCCTCGCGCACGAGCGCGCGCACGTCGTGCTTCTGCAGCGCTGCCTGCATGCGGCGGTAGAACGCGGCGCGCACGAACGTGTAGGCGTTCTCGACCGAGGTCGGCTCGGGGTGGACGACGATCAAGCCGTCGTCCGAGACCAGGAAGTAGTCGAGCGTTGCGGCGTGCGCGCCGGCGCCGCAGTCGACGATCACGAAGTCGCACGGCAGCCGGCGCAGTGAAGAGAGGAG
>DASTOI010000809.1:0-7886 GCA_035762585.1 Myxococcota bacterium | reverse complement strand
CGCTCGAACCAGTGCGCGAGCTCGGGTCGGCCCTCGCGCTCGTGCAGCTGCGCGAGGTTGCTGATCGCGACGTACTCGCGCGGCTCGAGCCGCAGCGCCTCGAGGTAGCTCGCCTCGGCGAGCGCGGGCTCGCCCGCGCGGCGGTGCCAGACGCCGAGGTTCACCCAGATCTGCGCGAGCGTGCGGTCCAGCGCGAGCGCGCGCATGAAGTGGGCGTAGGCCTCGTCGGGCGCGCCCGCCTCCATGCGCTCGACGCCGAGGTTGCTGTAGAAGTGCGCGGCCGCGCGCGCGTCGGAGATCGCGCGACGCGGATACGCGGCGCGGAATTCGGCCATGTCGAAATCGACGACGTGCTCGCTGCCGCGTCGCACGTGGATGAGCGCGTTCACGTGCCGGCTCACGACGACGCTGTCGTCGTGCAGCGACCAGGTCGGCGGAACGTCCACTTCCTGATAACTCGCCTCGAGGCCCGACTCGCGCGCGAGCGCGACGAACAAGCTCGTGAACGAGAGGCAGTTGCCGCGCCGCGCGCGGAACGTCTCGCCGGCGCTGCGCGTGTCGTCGCCGTACACGATGCGGAACTCGTCGCTCTTCACGACCGCGCGCACGAGCTGATGCAGCTTGGTCAGATTCTCGTTCGCATCGACGTGGGCGTTCAGGAACGCGCGCATCTCGTCGTCGACGGCGGTCAAGCCGGTCTCATCGAACGAGAGGCCGGCCGCCGGCGGGATCGCGACGAAGTCCGCCGGCAGCGCGCGCGCCGCCGGCGTCGCGGGCAACGATGCGCAGCCCACGAGAGCGAGCCCCGCGCAAGCCAACACCCAGCGAACGAGCCCCGATCCATTCCGGGCGTTCATGTCGGCACCTCGATCGCGGCCGCCGAAGGTAGAGCGCTGCGCCGCGCGCGCACTCGCCCGACATGAAAGTACGTCCCCGATGCAAAGTCCCGCCTGAGCCCGCGCGAGACCCGGCGCGACCCCTCCGCCCCCGCGCGCCGCTTCGCTCGCGCGTGCACCAAACACATCGCGAACTCCGGCCGGATTGCGGCACCTTCTCGCGATTCCAAATCTCAACCATGCAGACGCTGGAGCAATCCGAACGATGAGCGAGCCGACGACGCCCTTCGACCCCGATGCGCTGCGCGAGAGGTACCGCGCCGAGCGCGACAAGCGCCTGCGCGCCGACGGCAACGAGCAGTACGTCGAGGTGAAGGGCAAGTTCGCGCACTTCCTCGACGATCCCTACGTCGACCCGCTCGAACGCGCGCCGCTGTTCGACGAGCGCGACGTGATCGTGATCGGCGGCGGCTTCGGCGGGCTGCTCGCCGCGGCGCGCCTGCGCGAGGCCGGCGTCACGAGCCTGCGCATGATCGAGAAGGGCGGCGACTTCGGCGGCACCTGGTACTGGAACCGCTACCCGGGCGCGATGTGCGACGTCGAGTCGTACATCTACCTGCCGCTGCTCGAGGAGGTCGGCTACGTCCCGAAGGAGAAGTACACGCGCGCGCCGGAGATCCTCGCCCACTCGCGCGCGATCGGGAAGAAGTTCGGCCTTTACGACGACGTCTGCTTCCAGACCGAAGTGACCGAGCTGCGCTGGGACGAGCCCAGCGCGCGCTGGATCGTCTCGACGAACCGCGGCGACGCGATGCGCGCGCGCTTCGTCGCGATGGCGAACGGCCCGCTGAATCGCCCGAAGCTGCCGGGGCTGCCGGGCATCGACTCGTTCCGCGGCCACGCGTTCCACACCAGCCGCTGGGACTACGCCTACACCGGCGGCGGGCCGGACGGCGACCTAACAGGCCTGCGCGACAAGCGCGTCGCGGTGATCGGCACCGGCGCGACCGCGGTGCAGTGCGTGCCGCACGTCGCCGAGGGCGCGAAGCAGCTCTACGTGTTCCAGCGCACGCCGTCCTCGATCGACGTGCGTGCGAACCGTGACACCGATCCGGCCTGGGCGCAGAGCCTGAAGCCGGGCTGGCAGCAGCAGCGCATGGACAACTTCAACATCCTCGTCTCGGGCGGCTGGCAGCCGGAAGATCTCGTGAACGACGGCTGGACCGACATCATCCGCAAGCTGCTCGTGCGCGCGCAGACCGATCCCAACGCGGTCGCGACGCCGGACGCCGCCGCCGGCACGCTCGAGCTGGCGGACTTCGAGAAGATGAATCAGATCCGCGCGCGCGTGGATGCGATCGTCGCGGATCGCGAGACCGCGGACGCGCTGAAGCCTTACTACAGGCAGTTCTGCAAGCGGCCGTGCTTCCACGACGACTATCTACCGGCGTTCAATCGCCCCAACGTGAAGCTCGTCGACACGAACGGGCGCGGCGTCGAGCGCATCACCGAGAGAGGCGTCGTCGCGAACGGCGTCGAGTACGAAGTCGACTGCATCATCTTTGCGACCGGCTTCGAGGTGGGCACCTCGTACTCGCGCCGCGCGGGCTACGAGATCCTCGGCCGCGGCGGCGTGACGCTCAGCGACAAGTGGGCCGGCGGCGTGCGCACGCTGCACGGGCTGCACAGCCGCGGGTTCCCCAATTGCTTCATCATGGGAAACCAGCAATCCGCGTTCACGGTGAACTTTCCGCACGCGATCAACCAGCAGAGCCGACACATCGCGTACATCGTCGAGCAGGCGCTGAAGAACGGCGCGCGCACCGTCGAGGCGGCGCAGGCCGCGGAGGACGCGTGGGTGGAGACGATCGTGCAGCTCGCGCGCTTCGGCCGCGACTATCTCGAGGCGTGCACGCCGGGTTACTACAACAACGAAGGCAAAGTGAGCGATCTCGCGGCGCAGAACGGCCCCTACGGCGGCGGGCCGGAGGCGTTCTTCAAGCTGATGCGCGAGTGGCGCGACGCCGGAAAGCTCGAAGGGCTCGAGCTGAAGAATTAGGGAACCGCGCGGAGGAAGCGAGATGTCTTGCTACGTGATCGCCGAGGTGGAGGTGACCGATCCTGCGAGCTTCGAGGAGTACCGCCAGCGCGTCCCGGCGACGATCGCGAAGCACGGAGGGAGGTACCTCGTGCGCGGCGGCGCCACCGAGACGATCGAGGGCGACTGGAAGCCGGCGCGGCTGATCGTGCTCGAGTTCCCGACGCTCGCGCGCGCTCGCGCGTGGTATGCGTCGCCGGACTACGCGCCGCTGGTTCCGCTGCGCGAGCGCAGCGCACGCACGAAGCTGATCTTCGCGGAAGGCATCGAGGCGAGCAGTCAGGAAGGTCGCGATGAGTGAGCTGAATCTCGGCGAGCTGATGCCCGAGCTGTTCGGGCGCTACCTGAAGTTCTTTCGCCCTGCCCACGAGGAGGGCGTCGTCCCGGCGCGAATCAAGGAGCTCGCGCGGCTGAAGGTCGCCGCGCTCAACGACTGCGACACTTGAAGCTTCGCGCGCTACGCGTCGGCGACGCGTCAAGGGCTCGACGAAGAGACGATCCGTCAGATCCACCTGCCCGAGCGGGAACGGAAGCTCGCGCCGCGCGACGCACTCGCGGTGCGCTACGCGGAGAAGATGGCGACGGACTTCCGCGCGATCGACGCGGCGTTCCTCGCCGAGCTGCGCACGCAGTTCACGGACGCCGAGATCGCGGAGCTCGGCTTCATGATCGGGCAGTACATCAGCTTCGGGCGCATGCTCGTGATCGCGGGCGCCGACAAGGCGGCGTGCGAGATCTACGTCCCTAACTACTGATCTCCGCGATGCGGCATGGACGAGCGAATCAACGTTCGTGGCGGGCGGCGCGCGGACGCGTGAGAGTCGCGCGCGCATGAATCGCGACGTCTACACCCACGGCCATCACGAATCGGTGCTGCGCAGCCACAAGTCGCGCACGGCGGAGAACTCGGCGGCCTACCTGCTGCCGCGCCTGCAGCCCGGGCTCTCGCTGCTCGACGTCGGCTGCGGCCCGGGGACGCTCACGGTCGATCTCGCGCGCCGCGTCGCGCCGGGCGCGGTGGTCGGGATCGACGCGGAGGACGGCGTGCTCGCGGAGGCGAGGGCGCACGCGCAGCAGGCCGGAGTCGCGGTCACGTGGGAGACGGGCGACGTCTACGCGCTTCGCTTCGCCGACGCGTCGTTCGACGTCGTGCACGCCCATCAAGTGCTCCAGCACCTGTCGGATCCGGTGGCGGCGCTGCGCGAGATGCGGCGCGTCGCGAAGCCGGGCGGCATCGTCGCCGCGCGCGACAGTGATTATTCGTGCTTCGCGTGGGCGCCGCTCGATCCGCTGCTCACGCGCTGGCAGGAGCTCTACCGCGCGGTCGCACGGCGCAATCGCGCGGAGCCCGACGCGGGGCGCTTCCTCGAGGCATGGGCGCGCGCCGCGGGCTTCACGCGCGTCGAGATCACGAGCTCGACATGGACTTACGCTGACCCGCAGACGTGCGATTGGTGGGGCTCGCTGTGGGCCGAGCGCGCCGAGAAGTCCGCGTTCGCGCAGCAGGCGGTCGACTACGGCCTCGCGACGCGCGCCGAGCTCGCCGAGATCGCGCGCGCGTGGCGCCGCTGGTCGGAGCACCCCGACGCGTACTTCACGATTCCGCACGGCGAGCTGATCGCGACGCGCTGAGCCGGCCGCTCTCCCTTGCCGTTCCGAAGCGCTCCGTCAGAAAGTCGATGAACGCGCGCACCTTCGTCGAGACGTGGCGCGTCTGCGAGTAGAGGGCCCAGATCGACGGCGAGCGCGGCTCGAACGGCTCGAGCACGACTGCGAGCGCGCCGCACTGAACGTCCGCCGCGACGATGAAGCTCGGGATCTGCGCGAGGCCGTGACCGGCGAGCAGCGCGCCGCGCAAGGCCTCGCCGTTGTTCGCGCGCAGCCGCCCGGAGACCTGCACTGACTCCTCGCCTCCGGACTCGCGGCCGAAAAGCCAACGCTCGCGGTTCGAGTAGATCAGGCATTCGTGGCTCGCGAGCTCCGCGGGCGTGCGCGGAGCTCCGCGGCGCTCGAGGTAGGCAGGCGCTGTGCACACCACCAAACGCAGCGACGCAATGCGGCGTGCGATGGCGCTCGAATCGGGGAGGCGCGGAGCGAGGCGCACCGAGACGTCGAAGGCGCCCTCGAGCGCGTCGACGCGGCGATCGTCGAGCATGAGGTCGAGGCTCAGCTCTGGGTGGCGAGACAGGAAGGCCGGCACGATCGGCGCGAGCTCGCGCTGGCCGAAGCAGACAGGCGCGTTCACGCGGAGCACGCCGCGCGGCGCGCCCTGCGTGCCGCTCACTGCGCGTTCGGCGTCCTCGACTTCGCGAATGATCGAGGCGCAGCGCGCATGAAAGAGACGGCCCGCGTCCGTGAGTGCGAGGCGCCGCGTCGTGCGCTGGAGGAGCTGCGCTTGAAGGCGCTGCTCGAGGCGGGCGACCGAGCGGCTCACCGCCGATTTCGACGTGCCGAGCCGCCGCGCCGCCTCGGAGAAGCTGCCGGCTTCGACCACCCGAGAGAACACGACCATCTGGCCCAAGGCTTCCACGCTCGACCTCACGATCGTTGCCTTCAACGCAACGGTGCTGGGCGTGGTTGCGCACTTCTCGGCTGGGGTGGCTCGGCGTATTCACGGCGCACACCACAAAGGAGCTTCCCGTGCGTCTGATCTCCGCTCTCGTGCTCGGACTCGGAATCCTGGCTGGCTCGTCGAGCGTCGCAGCCGATCCTCTCTTCACATCCCGCTTGTTCGGCAACATCGCGGACCAGTCGATCGCCGGCTTCGCCGCTTCCAGTGCCACCTGGACGCTCGAGCGCGGTCGCGTCTCTCTGCTTCCGCAGGGCGGAGGGCGAGCGCTGCTCGTGGTCAAGACCCGAGGTCTCATCATTCCCGCGATCGGGATCAATCCCTCGCCGGACCTGCTCGCGCGAATCGTCTGTCACGACGAGGCGGGGACGCCCTTCGAGGCGGCTCGCACCCGCGCGGTGCCGTTCCCTGAGAGCGGCGATGCGACCCTCCGAGAGGCGGTGCTGCTTCCGGACGCCTGCTTCGCCCCGATCGTGCTGCTCACCGGCTCGCGAGATCCGGCCGGAAATTCGCCGGGCAACTGGTTCGCGGTATCGAGCCTCTGACGGCGCGCGGCGCGGGCGAGCCGCGTCGCAGCTAGAGCCAACGGAGTTTTCATCGGGGACGTACTTTCATCCGCGTCTTTCGCCTCGTGAAAGTACGTCCCCGATGAAAGGTCACACGGTCTGGCTGAAGCGCGGGCGCTCGGCCGGCGCGGCGGCGTCGAGATACGCGTCGAACACCATCGCGATTTTCCGCAGCACGAGCCGGCCGCGCTCGCTGACGCGCAGGCTGCCGTCGCGCGCGATCGCGACGAGGCCGTCGTCCTCGAACGAGCGCAGGCGCGCGAGCTCGGGCGCGAAGCGCTCGCGGAATGGCGCGCCGTCGAGCATCTCGTGCTCGGCAGCGCGCAGCTCGCCGGCGCACATCAGCTGCTGAATCAGCGCGCGGCGCGCGCGGTCGTCGCCGCTCAGGCGATGCCCGCGCATCGTCGCGAGCCCGTGCGCGCGCACCGCGGGCTCCCAGTCCGCGAATTCGCGCCGCGACTGCGCGTAGCTCGCCGGCAGCTCGCTGATCGCGCTCGGGCCGAAGCCCACGAGCGCGAGCCCCGCCTGCGTCGTGTAGCCCATGAAGTTGCGCCGCAGCGTGCGCTCGCGCAGCGCGATTGCGAGCGGATCCTCGGGCCGCGCGAAGTGATCCATGCCGACGTGCACCCAGCCCGCGGCGAGCAGCTGCCGGATCGCGCTCACCAGAATCGCGAGCCGCTCGCGCGGCGCCGGCAGATCGCCGCGCTCGAAGCCGCGCTGCTGCTTCGCGATCCAGGTGACGTGCGCGTAGCCGTAGAGCGCGATGCGATCGGGCGCGAGCGCGATCACCTCGCGCAGCGTGCGCTCGAACGAATCGCGCGTCTGGAACGGCAGGCCGTAGATCAGATCGAAGCTCACGCCGGCAAAGCCGAGCTCGCGCGCTTCCTTCACGACGCCCGCCGTGAGCGCGACGCTCTGCTCGCGGTGGATCGCGCGCTGCACGCGCGCGTCGAAGTCCTGCACGCCGAGAGAGACGCGCGAGAAGCCGCACGCGCGCAGCGCCTCGAGCTGCGCGCGCGTCGTCACGCGCGGGTCGATCTCGACCCCGAGCTCCGCGCCGGGCGCCGCGGGGAACGCGCCGTTCAGCAAAGCGAACAAGCGCGCGATCTGCTCGGGATCGAGATGCGTCGGCGTTCCGCCGCCCCAGTGATGCTGCAGCACGGGAAGCGACGCGCCGGCGGCCTCGCGCACCGCGTCGACCTCGCGCGCGAGCGCGGCGAGGTATCGCTCCGGCAGCTTCGCGTCGCGCGTGATCGTGCGATTGCACGCGCAGAAGTGGCAGAGGCTCCGGCAGAACGGCACGTGCGCATACAGCGAGATCGGCGCGCCGCTCGCGCCGAGCGCGCGCAGATCGCGCGCGAAGTCGGCCCGCCCGTAGGCCTCGCTCCAGACGGGCGCGGTCGGATAGCTCGTGTAGCGCGGCCCGGCGCCCGCGTACTTCAGCAGCAGCGCCTCGAGCTCGTCGAAGCCCGGCTCCGCGTCGAAGGCCGCCGCAGTCACGTCATGCCTCCACTGTCCCTAATACTCGACATCCGCTTCCCACGGATCGCGCCCGCTGCCGCGCTTCACGCGCATGCGCGTCATGCACGCCATGCAGTAGACGCGATCGCCCTCGCGGAGCTCGCGCCCGGAGCGCACGACCACCTTGCAGACCGGGCAGAGCACCTCGTTCGGCCCGAGCACGTCGTTCGGGCCTTCCCAGCGCCGGTAGTACTTGCGGTACTTGCGCGGCACCTCGTCGAAGCCGCGCTCGTCGAGCACGAACGTCTTGCGTGGCCCTTTGGGGTCAGACCCCAAAGGGCCACCGCGGGGAGCGC
>DASTOI010000808.1:0-7711 GCA_035762585.1 Myxococcota bacterium | reverse complement strand
GCACGCGATTGTTGGGCTCACGAAGGTCGTCGCGCTCGACTACGCGAAGCAGGGCATCCGCTGCAACGCGATCGGCCCGGGCAACACGGACACGCCGATGACGCGCGGCGCGATGGCGCCCGACGTGTTCGAGGCGGTCGGCCGCGCCGCACCGATCGGGCGCTACGGGACGCCCGAGGAGATCGCGGAGCTGGTCTCGTTCCTGTGCTCGCCGCGCGCGAGCTTCATCACCGGCGCGTACATCGTCGCGGACGGAGGCTTCGTCGTTCAATGAGCGAGATCCAGCGGATCGGGGTGATCGGCGCGGGTGTGATGGGCGGAGGCATCGCGCAGAGCTGCGCGGTCGCGGGTTATCAGGTCACATGTACGGACGTCGCACCCGACGCGCTCGAGCGCGGCAAGCAGGACGCGCTCGGCGGCCGCTTCGGCATCGCGGGCGCGGTCGCGCTCGGAAAGCTCGGCGCAGCGGATGCTGACGCCGCGCGTGCGCGCATCACGTGGACGAGTGACTTCGCCGGAGCCGCTGCCTGCGACCTCGTGATCGAGTGCGTGCCGGAGCGGCTCGATCTGAAGATGCGCGTGTTTCGCGAGCTCGACGCGACGGCGCCCGCGCACGCGATCCTCGCCAGCAACACCTCGGGCTTCCCGCTCGCCGCGATCGCCGGCGCGACCGCGCGCCCCGAGCGCACGCTCGTCTGGCACTGGGCGTCGCCGGCGTACGTGATGAAGTTCGCGGAGATCGTGACGACGCCGGCGACCGATGCGCGCGTCGTCGACGCGGTCGTCGCGGTCGCGAAGCGCTGCGGCAAGAATCCGATCGTCGTCAAGGATCAGCCGCTCGCGTGGGGCTTCGTCGCGAACCGCATCTACGGCGCGATGCTGCGCGAGGCCGCGCGCGTCGTCGACGAAGGCGTCGCCAGCCACGACCAGGTGAACCAACTGATGGTCGACTGCTTCCGCTGGCCCGTCGGCCCTTTCGCGATGGTCAAAGGCGCCACCACCGGCTGGAAGAAGTAGACGCAACAAGTCACCAACCCGGGGACGTTCATACTTGCCGGTGACATCGGGGACACCCTTCAACCGCCCGCCCCCTCCGCGAGCCGCGTAAGTCACCCGCGCAACAACGTCCCCGAGCGGTGACTTTGAGGGCGGGGTGTGGGACGCTGGCCGCATGGCGAGCAACGCGGTCCGCTTCGACTTCGCCGGTGCGCGCGTGCTCGTGACGGGCGGCTCGAACGGGATCGGGCTCGCGATCGCGCGCGCGTTCCAGGCCGCCGGCGCGGGCGTCACGATCACCGGCACGCGCGCGCAGGCGTCCGACTATCGGCACGGCCTAACAGGCTTCGCCTACGTGAAGCTCGACGTGCGCGACGCCGCCGCGATCGCGCGCGTCGCCGCCTCGCTCGGCGCGCTCGACGTGCTCGTCAACAACGCAGGCGCGAACTTCCCGTTCCAGCCGAGCGAGTGGGATCCCGACGTGTTCGAGGATTCCGTGCGCGTGAATCTCTTCAGCGCGTTCCGCATGTCGCTCGCGTGCAAGGCGCTGCTCTCGGCGAGCGCGCTGCACGGCGGCGCATCGATCATCAACCTCGCGAGCATGGCCTCGTTCCGCGCGGTGCCGATCGTGCCCGGCTACGGCTCTGCGAAGGCCGGCATCGTCGCGCTCACACGCAACCTCGCAGTGCAGTGGGCGAAGGAGAACGTGCGCGTGAACGCGATCGCACCCGGCCTCACCGATTCGAACATGACGACCCCGATGAAGGCGTTCCCGGAGATCGAGGCCGCCGAGCTCGCGAAGATCCCGATGGGCCGGCGCGGCGTGCCCGACGAGATCGCGCCCGCCGTGCTGTTCCTTGCGAGCGCGCAGGCGAGCTACGTGACCGGCGCGACGCTCGCGGTGTGCGGCGGGTTCGCAGCGAGCTGACTCTCCGCTCGACCCCGCCGCCGAACAGGTCACGGCAGCGCTAGCGCGACTCGTTCTTCGCGGGCCGCTTGGAGGAGCCGCGCGTCGAAGCATGCGAGCTCGACGGGAACGCCGCCGTCGCGGAGCTCGAGCACGGCCGCGAGCTGGGTCGCGTCGAACGCTCGCAGCGCATGCTTCTCGGCGAGAGCGCCTGCCGATCGAACGAGCGCGTCCGAGACCTCGACCATGCCGAGGCCCGCCCAGTCCAGCTCGAAACGCCGCAGGATCGATCCGTGCTCTCGCGCGCTCATCGCCTTGGCACGTAACAACCTGCCAAATGCCGCTCTGGCCTCGACGTAGCTCACGCGCACGCTGTAAGTCCCGTCGACGCGATCGACGAGCGCGCGGGTCTCGACGCCGCCCTCCTCCTCGACGTAGAGCTTCACGAGCGCGCTCGTGTCCAGGTAGAGGATCACCGTCGGTCTTCGCTCACGATGTCGGAGACGAGCCTGCGCTGCCGCTTGCGCAGCTTCACAGGTCCACGGGCTCCCGGCTTCCGAGTGGCGCGCCGAACGGCGCCCGAGGCGACGAGGCGATCGAGGGCGGCCGCTTCTCGCGCTGGCGCGGCAGGCACGAGACGGGCGACGGGCGTTCGGCGGACCCCGATCGTGATCGACTCGCCGTTCGCCACCCGCTGGAGGTAGGCACTCAGCCGATCGCGGAGCTCCCGCACACCGACGATCTTCTCGGTTTTTGCCATGTAGCCACTTTCGCGGCGCTTCGTGGCCACGTCAACGTGAACGCTCGTTCGCGCCCGAATCCGCGGCCCGTCCAACGCGCCAGGCATTCACCGATACGGCTCGTCGAGCGGATGCAGCGCGAGCTTCCCGATCGCGGCGAGCGCGTCGTCCGCGCTCCAGCCCGGCTCGCGCGGCGTGCTCTGCGTGACCGCGAGCGGCGCGAACAGGCCGAGCTGCCCGCGCGCGACATAGAAGATCTGCCCCGTGACGTGCCCCGCTTCGTCCGCGCAGAGCGCCGCGATTGCGGGCGCGATCTCCTCCGGCGCCTGCAGCGCGGCGCGCAGCGCATCCGCGCGGCGCGCGTCTTCGCCGCCGCGCGCGGCCAGCGCGTCGATCGCGCTCGTGACCATGCGCGTGAGCGTCGCCGCCGGGTTCACCGCGTTCACCGTGATGCCCGTGCCGGCGAGATCGCGCGCGGCGACGTTCGTGAACGCGAACACGGCGCCCTTCCCGGCCGCGTAGGCCGCAGTGCCCGGCGAGCCGATCAGCCCGGCGCGCGAGACGAGGTTCACGATGCGGCCCCGCCGCTGCGCGAGCATGCGCGGGAGCGCGGCTCGCGTGCACAGGAACGTCCCCAACGCGTGAGAATCTGCGACGCGCTCGAAGTGCTCGGCGTCGAGCTGCGCGAGCGGCGTCGAAGACGCGAGCCCGGCGTTGTTCACGAGGATGTCGAGGCCGCCGAGCGCCTCCGCCGCGGCGGCGATGCGCGCGACGGCTTCGCGGTCGGTGACCGATGCGATGCACGCGCTCGCGCGCCCGGCCGCGGCCACGATCCCGTCCGCAACCTCGCGCGCGGCGGCTTCGTCGACGTCGTTCACCACCACCGCCGCGCCGAGCCGCGCGAGCTCCCGCGCCGTGGCGGCGCCGATCCCGCGGCCGGCGCCCGTGACGATCGCGACGCGGCCGTCGAGCTTCACCGCGTGCACACCTCCGAGCGTGCGGAATTCGTCGCGAGCATCGCGTCCTCTGAGCTCGGCCACGCTATCACGCGGGTGCTCGCGGATCGCCGCGAGCGGCGCTTTCGTTCTGCCTTCAGGGAGGATTCATGCCGAAATCGCTGCAAGAGCTCTCGGACCGCCTCGAGATCCAGGATCTGCAATCCGCCTACAGCCACGCGATCGACACGCGCGATTTCGACGCGCTCGATCGCGTCTTCACGCGCGACGCGTTCATCGACTACACCGCGTTCGGCGGCAGCGCGGGCGGGCTCGAAGAGACGAAGGCATTCCTGCGCAAGGCGATGCCGATGTTCGGCGGCTTCCAGCACATGGTCGCGACGAGCCAAGTGAAGCTCTCAGGGAACCGCGCGATCGCGAAGACGATCTGCTGGAACCCGATGGTGATGAAAAGCAACGGTGCGGGCGAGCCGCGCGTGTTCTTCTGCGGGCTCTGGTACCACGACGAGTACCTGAGAACTCTCGACGGCTGGCGCATCACGCGGCGCGTCGAAGAGAAGTGCTTCACCCACAACATGCCGGCGGAGTTCACGAATCCCGACGCGGCGATGAAGACGCGCGCGGCGGCGCCGAAGCGAGCGCCGGCAGCCGCAAAGCGCGCAACGAAGAGGGCGCCGGTGAAGAAGGCGCCCGCGAAGAAGGCCGCCGCGAAGAAGGGACGTAAGCGGTGAGCGGCGCCACGCATCCGGACGACGAATTCCATCCGCCGACGTCGCCCGATCCGTTCTGGACCGAGACCTGCTGGTTCACGTTCACCGTGCCGGAGCGGCGCTTGTCAGGGCAGCTCTACCCGTTCTTCCGGCGCAATCAGAACGTCGCGGCGGGCGGCGCCTACTTCTGGGACGAGCGCGGCGACCAGCTCTGGAGCTGCGTTTACGCGAAGAACTTCTGGCATCTGCCGCTCGCGCCGGAGGCGAAGCTCTCCGATCTCGCGCTGCCGAACGGGATCCGCGTGCGCTGCCTCGAGTTGCTCGCGAAATACGCGCTCGCGTACGACGACCCGGACGGCGGCGACGAGGTCCACCTCGATCTCACGTTCACGGCCGTCGCGAAGCCGAACTACTTGGGCCACGGGCACCTCGATCAGCCCGGCCGTTATCAGGGAACGCTGGTGCTGCACGGCGAGCGCATCCGCGTCGACTCGTTCGGCTTTCGCGATCGCTCCTGGGGCGTGCGCTCGCAGTTCGGTCCCGGCATCACGGGCACACCGGCGAAGCGCGGCGGCTACAGCTACGCGACCGCGAGCGAGCGCGACGCGTTCCACGCGATCACGATGGACTTCGGGCAGGGCTGCGTCGCGATCCACGGCTACTTCTTACGGGACGGCGTCTGGTCGAGACTCGCGTCGGGCCGCCGCGAGGTCACGCAGCGCGACGCCGCGACCGGCTACCCGCTGCGCGTCGAGCTCACCGGCACGGACGAGCTCGGCCGCGCGCTGCGCGCCGAGGGCCGCTGCCTGAACAAGCTCGGCTTCCACATCAACCCGAACCTGTTCACGGTGAACTGCCTCACCGAATGGCGCTTCGATGGCGTCAGCGCGTACGGCGAGGATCACGACAACTGGAGCGCGCCGGCCGCGCGCGCGTTCTTCCGCGCGCAGCTCGGCTACGCGCCACGCGCAGGCGGCGCCGATCAGGTGAGCGACTGCCCGTAGACCCACTCGTATCCGTCCGGATCGCGGAAGTGGAAGTTGCGCTCGCCCCAATGCTGATCGCGCAGCTCGCCGACCGCGACGCCACGCGCGGCGAGCCGCGCGTGCTCCGCCTTCGCGTCGTCGACGCGCACCGCGACGTGCATCCCGCTGACGTAGCTGCGCTCCGCCGGCGGCCGCTCGTCGCGGTGCAGCACGAGGTAGCCGCTTCCGAACGCGAAGCCCGCGACGTCCTTCTCGTTCGTGCCGAGCTGCCAGCCGAGCGTCTCGCCGTAGAAGCGCTTCGAGCGCTCGAAGTCGGATGCGAACGCGAACACGTAGAACACTCCCTGAAGCGCCATCTCGATCCCTCCTGTTAGGTCCTTGCCGGCGCGACGCGCCCCTTCACTTCTCCGAAGCCGATGCGCTCGGCGCCCGTGCCGGGCGCGCTCGCGCGGATCGTGAGCTCGTCGCCGTCGCGCAGGAACGTGCGCGAGCTGCCGTCGGGCAGCAGCAACGGCTCGCTGCCGCCCCACGAGAGCTCGATCAGCGAGCCGCGCTGCCGCTTCTCGGGGCCGCTGATCGTGCCCGACGCGAAGAGATCGCCCGTGCGCAGGCGCGCGCCGTTCGCGGTCATGTGGGCGAGCAGCTGCGGCGCGGTCCAATACATCCCGGCGAACGGCGGGCGCGAGATCAGGTGGCCGTTCAAGCGCACCTCGAGCTCGATCGCATAACCGCACGGCTCGGCGCCGTCGTCGAGGTACGGGAGCAGCCCGTGCGTGCGCAGCGGCGGCGAGACGCGCGCGGCTTCGAGCGCGTCGAGCGCAACGATCCACGGCGAGATCGAGGTCGCGAACGACTTCCCGAGGAACGGGCCCAGCGGGACGTACTCCCACGCCTGGATGTCGCGCGCAGACCAGTCGTTCACGAGGCATGCGCCGAACACGTGATCGCGAAAGCGCGCGAGTGGAACCGGCTCGCCGAGCGCGCTCGGAACGCCGACCACGAAGCCGAGCTCGGCCTCGAAGTCGAGCCGCTCGCTCGGGCCGAACGCCGGCGCCGCCGCATCCGGCGGCTTGCGCTGCCCGCACGGGCGCACGACGTCGGTTCCGGAGACGACGACGGTCCCCGCGCGACCGTGATAACCGACCGGCAGGTGCTTCCAGTTCGGCAGCAGCGGCTCCTGCCCGGGGCGCAGGATGCGCCCGAGATTGCTCGCGTGGTGCTCGCTCGCGTAGAAGTCGACGTAGTCGGCGACGCGGAACGGCAGCTGCAGCTGCGCCTCGCTCTGTGCGACGAGGTGAGGCTCGACCGCGGGACGATGCCGCTCCTCCCCTAATCGCTCCGCGAGCCACGCGCGCACTTCGCGCCAAGCGGGAAGCCCGAGCGCGAGGAAGGCGTTCAGGTCGCGCTCGGCGAGCTCCGCCGCGAACGGCGCACGCTCGCGCGCCGCGAGCGCGCCCACGTCGAGGATCTGCGCGCCGATCGCGACGCCGATCCGCGGGCGCGGCTCCGCCGCGGTCGTGAACACGCCGAACGGCAGGTTCGCGAGCGGGAACGGCGAGCGCGGCGGAATGGACAGCCAGCTCATGGCGCTTTCATCGGGGACGTACTTGCACGACGGGGGTGAAAGTACGTCCCCGATGCAAGGTGTTCGCGACGTTCATCGCGTGGCCGGCCCGCGCCCGCTCCAGCTCCACGCGTACGCGGGGTCCTCGCACGCGCGCGCGCCCTCGCCGAGCGCGAGCGGCGTGAAGGTGTCGACCATCACCGCGACCTCGTCGGCGCGCTCCTTGCCGACGCTCGCCTCGTACGCGCCGGGCTGCGGGCCGTGCGTGTGGCCGCCGGGGTGGAGCGAGACGGAGCCCGCGCCGATGCCCGAGCCGCGCCGCGCGCCGTAATCACCGGCCACGTAGAACAGCACTTCGTCGCTGTCGACGTTCGCGTGGTAGTAGGGCGCGGGGATCGCGAGCGGGTGGTAGTCGAGCTTGCGCGGCACGAAGTTGCAGACGACGAAGCCGCGGCCTTCGAACACCTGATGCACCGGCGGCGGCTGGTGCACGCGGCCGGTGAGCGGCTCGAAATCGTGCAGGTTGAATGCGTACGGGTAGAGGCAGCCGTCCCAGCCGACCACGTCGAACGGGTGGTGCGCCATCGTCAGCACGCTCCCTAACAGCTCGCCCTGTGCGCCGCGGTGCTTCACGTAGACGGGGACGTCGCGGCCCTCGGCCGTGAGCGGCGCGGTCGGCGCGCGCAGATCGCGCTCGCAGTAGGGCGCGCTCTCGAGCATCTGCCCGCTCGCGCTGCGATAGCGGCGCGGCGGCTCGACGTGGCTCTCGGCTTCGAGCGCGAACGCGCGCAGCGGCTCTTCGCCGCGCGGCAGCCAGCGGTGCAGCACGCCGCGCGGCACGAGTAAGTAGTC
>DASTOI010000807.1:0-2972 GCA_035762585.1 Myxococcota bacterium | reverse complement strand
ATAGAGGCGGCCCTCGCGCTCGGCGCGGTCGGCGCACTCGAGCATCACGCCGGGCCACTCGCGTGCGCTCGGGATCCGCGCGGCCGCGGCCACCAGCTCCGCTTCCGGAAGGGCCGCGAGCCAGCGATTGAGCTCGAAGTTGAGGCTCGGGTGCGCGTGAAACGAGCGATATCCGATCGGGAACGTGGGCACGGGTGCGACCTCCGAGTCGTCAGGCTCACCGCGAGCGGAGCGAGGCGAACAGCGCCTCGAGCCCCGCGAGGTGGTATTGCGCTGTCGCGGCGACGGCCGCGCGGATCGCTTTCTCCTCCGAGAATCGAGCGAGGATCTCGACCAGCGACCCGACGTAGTTCCGGTAAACGAGATCGAGTGCGAGCCGCTGCGGCGCCGAGAGCGCGAGCTTCGGGTCGCGCGTCCGGAAGTGCGCGAGCGCGAGCGCCGTCAGCTCGCGGACCGTGCGCTCGCCGAAGTCCGCCAGTCGCGTGCCCTCGGCGCGCGCGAGCAGCACGACCACGCGCAGGCGATTCGCGATGCAGAACGCGAGCAACTCCTCCGAGGCGAGCGCATACAGCGCCTCGCGATTCCGCCGCGAGCGTCGCGCGGCGAGCACGCGCGCTCGCAGCAGCCTGCGGAACTCGCGCGCGAACTCGTCACCGACGACGTCGTCGAAGAGCGCGTCCTTGTCGGCGTAGTAGCGGTACAGGTTTCCGGTCGCGACGCGCGCCCGCCGCGCGATCTCGGCGATCGCCGCGCGCCGATAGCCCACCTCGGCGAACCGCTCGGCCGCGGCCTCGGCGATCGCGCGCTGCACCTCTTCCTTCAGGAACTGCGCCACGAAAAGAGAATGATAGATTCGCTTTTAAAAGGCAAGCGCCGAGCGCTCGCTCACGCCGCCCCGAGCTCCTCCAGCACCTCGCCGGCCCGCGCGAACAGCGCGCTCGGGTCGCGCGCGCGCAGCGCGGCGCGGATGCGCTGGTCGGGCATCACGCGCAGGTCGGCGCGCACGCGCGTGACGAGCCGGTGCAGCTTGCCGGGGTCGACGCGCGTCGTCGGCGCGGCGGTGAACACGAGCTCGCCGCCCTCGAGCATCACCTGCGCGATCCCGAGCCGGCGCGCGGCGATCTTCAAACGGATCACCGCGAGCAGGTTCTCGGCCTCGGCGGGCAGCGGGCCGAAGCGGTCGAGCAGCTCGTCGCGCAGGCGATCGGCCTCGGCGTCGTCGGGCGCGCTCGCGAGGCGCTTGTAGAGCACGAGCCGCTGCTGCACGTCGGCGACGTAGCTCTCGGGCAGCCGCGCGGCGATGCCGAGCCGGATCTCGGGATCGACCTGCGCCTCGCGCTGCTTGCCGCGTAGCTCGGCGACCGCCTCCTCGAGCAGCTCCATGTACGTTTCGTATCCGACCGCGCCGAGATTCCCCGACTGCTCCGCCCCTAACAGGTTGCCCGCGCCGCGGATCTCGAGGTCCATGTTCGCGAGCCGGAAGCCGGAGCCGAGCGCCGAGAGATCCTGGATCGCTTCGAGGCGCCGGCGCGCGTCGCTGTTGAGCGCACCTTCGCCGGGGATCAATAGGTACGCGTACGCGCGCTGGCTGCTGCGGCCGACGCGCCCACGCAGCTGGTAGAGCTGCGCGAGGCCGAGCGCGTCCGCGCGATCGATCAGGATCGTGTTCGCGCGCGGCACGTCGACGCCGCTCTCGATGATCGTCGTCGAGAGCAAGACGTCCGCCTTGCCGTGGAAGAAGTCGTAGGTCTTCTGCTCGAGCTCGCGCTCGGGCATCTGCCCGTGCGCGACGATCAGCTTCGCCTCGGGCGCGCTGCGCGCGAGCAACTCGGCGATGTTCCCGATCGTCTGCACGCGGTTGTGCACGAAGAACACCTGCCCGCCGCGGCGCATCTCGCGCAGGATCGCCTCGCGGATCAGCGACTCGTCGAAGCGGCACACCTGCGTGCGGATCGCGATCCGGTTCGGCGGCGGCGTCTGGATCACCGACATGTCGCGCAGCCCGCTGAACGCCATCTGCAACGTCCGCGGGATCGGCGTCGCGGTGAGCGTGAGCACGTCCACCGTCTGCTTCAGCTCCTTGATGCGCTCCTTGTGCGCGACGCCGAAGCGGTGCTCCTCGTCGACCACGAGCAGCCCGAGATCGTGGAACGCGACGTTCTTCTGCAGCAGCCGATGCGTGCCGACCACGATGTCGACGCGGCCGCTCGCGAGGCCCTCGAGTGTCGCGGCGCTCTCTTTCGGCGAGTCGAAGCGCGAGAGCGATTCGATCGTGACCGGCAGGCCCTCGAAGCGCTGCGTGAACGTCTCGTGGTGCTGCTGGCAGAGCACCGTCGTCGGCACCAGCACGACGACCTGCTTGCCGGCCATCACCACCTGATGCGCGGCGCGCGCGGCGACCTCGGTCTTGCCGTAGCCGACGTCGCCGCACACCAGCCGGTCGGTCGGCCGCGGCTGCGCGAGATCGGCGAGCACGTCGTCGATCGCGGCCAGCTGGTCGGGCGTCTCCTCGTACGGGAAGCGCGCCTCGAACTCCTCGAGCGCACGGTCGCGCGCCGGGAACGCGAAGCCCGGCGCGAGCTCGCGCGCGGCGTGGACCGCGAGCAGCTGGCGCGCCATGTCGCGCACTTTGCGGCGCACGCCGCTCTTCGTCTTCTCCCAGCTCGCGCCGCCGAGCTTGTCGAGCGGCGGCGGCGCGCCCTCGGTGCCGACGAAGCGCGTGACCAGGCTGAGCCGGTGCACCGGCACGAACAGCTTGTCGCCGCCGGCGTACTCGATGCGCAGGAACTCGTCGCGCGTGCGGCCGACGTCGAGCAGCACGAGGCCGCGGTAGACGCCGATGCCGTGCTCGGCGTGCACGAGGAAGTCTCCCGGCGCGAGCTGCCCTAACGACTCGATCGCGAAGCCGTCGACGCGCGCGGGAGAAGTGCGCCGCTTCTCGCGCGGCCCGAAGCACTCCTCCTCCGTGAGGA
>DASTOI010000806.1:0-6364 GCA_035762585.1 Myxococcota bacterium | reverse complement strand
TGCCTCCGACGGAAACACGCGGCGGCAACTCATGCGCAGCTCGGCTCGAGCGATGCGCAACGCGGGGGCGAGAAGCGGAGCGGTGCCTCAGCTCAGGCCGGGATCGGCAGCCCCAGGCGAACGAGCGCGAACAGCACCACGACGAACGCGACGATCGCCGGGATCCCGCCCAGGATGTAGAGGATCGCGACCGCGTCGACCTTGCCCTTCGGACCTTGCTGCTCGGACATCTCACCCTCTCGTCGCCGGCTGGCTCCGGCGGGCGCGCACACTACCACGGGCATCCGCGGCGTCGAGTTGTTCTACTGCGACTGCGATCGCGCCGGGGGGGAGCGAGGTTGACGCTTCAGCGCAAGCTCGCACTCGTCGCGGCCCTCTATTTCGTCGAGGGCTTCCCGATGGGCGTCTTCGTCGACGTCTGGCCGGTGTTCCTGCGCGACAGCGGCGCGAGCCTCGAGACGATCGGCTGGCTGTCGCTGCTCGGCCTCGCGTGGACGCTGAAGGCGCTCTGGGCGCCGGCCGTCGACGGCATCGGCCTGTGGCGCCACTGGATCTCCGGCGCGCTGGCCGGGATGGCGCTCTGCCTCGCGCTCGCGCCGGCGCTCGCCGGACACCCGGCCGCGGCCGGCGTGATCGCGCTGTTCGCGCTCGCGTCCGCGACGCAGGACATCGCGATCGACGCTTCCGCCGTCGCGCTCACGCGTCCTGGTGAAGAAGCGCAGCTCTCTTCGACGCGCGTCGCGATGTATCGCGTCGGGAAGCTCGGGTTCGGGGCCGGCGGCTTGATCCTCGCCGATCGGATCGGGTGGATCGCGCTGCACGAAGCGCTGGCCGTGGTCGTCGCGCTGCTCGCGCTGCTCGCGCTCGCAGCGCCGCGCCTACAAGCCGCCGGGCCTCGCGCGCGCGGCGAATGGCGGCGCGGGCTCGCGCTCCTCCTGCGTCCGGGAGTCGCGGGGGCGGGCGCGTTCCTCGTGTTCTACCGCCTCGGCGATCTCGCGATGGCGCCGATGGTCGGCGTCTTCTGGCGCGACACGGGCGCGAGCCTCGCGCTGATCGGCCTCGTGCCGAGCGGCGTGAGCGCAGGGATGGGAATTCTCGGCGCTGCGTTGGGCGGCGTTCTCGTCGCCCGCGCTGCGCTCGGGCGCGCGCTGTTCGTCGGCGGTGTGCTCGCGACCGTGTCGAACCTCGGATACGCGGCTGCGGCGCTGTCCGGAGCTCCGCTCTGGGCGGTGGTTTCCGCGTCCCTCGCCGAATCGCTGTGCGGTGGAATTGCGAGCGTCGCGCTGGTGAGCCTGCTCGTGCTCGCCTGCGATCGCGCGCACGCCGGGGTTCAGTTCGCGCTGCTCACCGCCCTCTCGCCGCTCGCGGGGCGCCTCATCGGCGGCGCGTCGGGCGAGGTCGTCGCGGCATTCGGCTACGCCGCCTGGTTCGCGGCGACGGGGGCGCTCACGTTGCCCGCGCTGGCGTTCATCCCCGCCGTGCGGCGCTGGGCGGACCCTCGGCGCGCCTAGACGGTCGACCGACTTCGATCAGCGCCGCCACTCCTCCGGAACGCCCGCGAGGTTCGCCTCGATGTCGAGCTGTCGCAGCTTGCGCTCGAGGCGCTCGATCTCTTCGCGGTGGCGACGCAGCTCGGTGCGCAGCTGGAAATCGACAGGAGACTTGCTCGGATCGCTCTCAGCGCCCGGGATCGGGTTCACCGACCACTGCGCGCCGCTCGCGTCATCCAGTTTGTCCTGCGTCACGGCGAGCGCTGCGCGTTCCTTCTGCAGATCCGCTCGCACCTCGCCATAGCGTGTCCGCCATTCGCCGCGCGTCATGCCGCCTTTTCGATCCACCGCGTAGGTGCGGTCCTCCGGAAGCGTGAGCAGCTGATCGAGCGCGACGCCGGGCTTCGACTCGGCGGGCGGCTCCGTCGCGCTCGGCGCCGGCTCCCCCTCGCCTTCCGCGCGCGCGACGGCGCTCGCGAGCACGAAGGCGAGCGCGACGCTGCTACCGAACCGCACGATCGGTCCTCCTTGGGCGGGCCAGCATAGCCGCGCGCGACTCGTGCGTTTCGGTCAAGGGCGACGTCCGTTGTCCGATACGACTGCGGAGCGCGTGTCTGCGCTGGTTGTCGGGAGTGCGCTGCGAATGGATCGCGAGAAGCTCCACCGCCTGCTGCGTCTGGGGATCGAGAAAGGCGCTTCCGACATTCACTTCCAGGTCGGGAATCTCCCGCTCTACCGCTTCAACGGGAACCTGGTGGAGCTGAAGTACAAGGTGCTCTCGGCGCAGGACACCGAGGCGATGGTCGCGCTGCTGCTGGAAGGCGATCCGCGCGGGCGCAGCGAGTTCAACGAGGTCGATCTCGCGTACGAGCTGCCGGGCGAAGGGCGCTTCCGTGTGAACATCTCCCGCCAGCGCCGCTCCTACAACATCGTGCTGCGCGTCATCCCGCTGCAGATCAAGGCCTTCGACGAGCTCAACCTGCCGAGCGTGCTGCGCGACATCGCGAACGTTCGGCGCGGCCTCGTGCTCGTCACCGGCGCGACGGGCATGGGCAAGTCGACCACGCTCGCGGCGATGATCAACGAGGTCAACCGCCTGCGGAAGTGCAAGATCGTCACGATCGAGGACCCGATCGAGTTCGTCTTCACGCACGAGAAGGCGATCATCAGCCAGCGCGAGATCGGCGCCGACACCGAGAGCTTCCCGACCGCGCTGCGCGCGGCGCTGCGCCAGGACCCCGATGTGATCATGGTCGGCGAGATGCGCGATCTCGAAACGGTCGACACTTCGCTGAAGGCGGCGGAGACCGGGCATCTCGTGTTCTCCACGATCCACACGGCGGACGTGGCTTCGACCATCAACCGGCTCGTTTCATTCTTCCCCGTCGACGAGCAGGCGGCGGTGCGCAATCGCATCGCCGACAACGTGAAGGCGATCATTTCGCTCCGCCTGCTCGTGAACAAGAAGGAAGACGCGCGCGTGCCGGCCGTCGAGGTGCTGCGCTCGACCCGCTCGATCCAGGAGTGCATTCGCGACGCGTCGCGCACTGCGGAGATCACCGACTACCTGGCGCGCAGTCGGCCCGAGCGCATGCAGACCTTCGATCAGCATCTGCTCGATCTCTTGAAGGCGAACAAGATCTCGACCGAGACGGCGCTCGCGGCGGCATCGAACCCGACCGACTTCCAGACCAAGCTTCAGCTCGAGGGCGAGGAACCGAGCGAGAGCGACGTCGAGAAGGCCGAGGCGTTCGGGTCGGACGTCCGGTTCTAGCGATGGCCGCCGCGTCGAGCGCGCCCGACGTCACGAGCGCGGGCCTGAGGCACGCGACTGCGAGCGCAGCGGAGCTCGCGCGCGGCGTCGCGCTGCTCTTTGCCCGCAACACGGCCGACTCGCGCGCCGGCGCCGCGCTCACGCTGCGCGCCGCCGCGGGCTTCGCGACCGCCGAGGAGGCGCGCGCCGCAGCGAAGGCGATCGAGCCGTGGGCGCATGACGTCGCGAGCGGCGCCGGCGTCGCGCGCTCGTCCCTGCGAACGCTCGGGCCGCGCGCCGCCGCCGCCGTCGTCGGCGCCGCGCTCTCAGTCGGCGAGCGCTCGTGGGGCGCACTGATCGTCGGCGCGGGCGCGCCGCAGGATGAGCGCGCGCTCGCCGGCTTCGCTGGGATCGCGCAGAGCGCGGCGCTGTGTCTGGACCACTCGCATCTGCAGGCGCGCGTCGCTGCGCTCGAGAAGCAGCTCGCGGACCGCGCCGGCGACGAGGAGCCCGCGTCGAGCGACGAGGTATTGAAGCTGTCCGAGGCGCTCTTCGCGCAGGACATCGAGCTGCTGCGCAAGAGCGAGCAGCTCGGCAAGGTCGAGAAGCTGAAGAGCGACTTCATCGAGAAGATGTCGCGCGAGCTGCGCACGCCGCTCAACAGCATCATCGAGGCGATCATCGCGGTGCTCGCCGGTGAGAACGAACAGCTCTCCGACTCGGCGAAGGAGAGCCTGCGCGCGGCGCTCGATGACGGCACGACGTTCCAGCGCACGCTGCAGAACATCCTCGACCTGTGGCGCATCAAGCAGGGCGAGCTGCCGGTGCAAACCCAAGAAGTGAACTTCCGCGAGGTGATCGAGGAAGCGATCTTCAGCGTTCAGGACGCGCTCGGTGAGCGCCCGATCACGATCGAGCGCGGCGTCACGGAGCCGCTCTCGAAGTTCCGCACCGACCTCGCGAAGGTGAACCAGATCCTGTTCCTGCTGCTCGACAACGCGGTGAAGTTCACGACGTCCGGCACGATCGAGATCCAGGCGGCGGTGGCGCGCGGCCAGCTGCGCTGCTCGGTGCGCGATACGGGCATCGGGATCTGCGCCGACGACCGCCAGTTCATCTTCGACGAGTTCTTCCAGGTCGAGGAAGCGAACTCGCTGCGCTACCGCGGCGCGGGGCTCGGCCTCACGTTGGTGCGCGAGCTGGTGGCGCTGCTCGACGGCAGCGTCGAAGTCGTCAGCGAGATCGGTCAGGGAACGACGGTGACGTTCTCGATCCCGGTGCAGTCGCTCGGCTGAGCGCAACCCGCGCTTCGCGGCGGAATCCTCGGAGCCGAGCTTCAGTCTTCCGTCTGCCCGTAGTCCGGCTTCACGTGCCCAGCCGCGATCTCGCGCAGCGCAGTGACGACTTCCTTGTTCTCGGCGGAGTCGACCAGCGTGCGTGCGCCCTTGCGCAGCTGCTTGGCGCGAATCGAGGCCATCTGCACGAGGTGGAATCGATTCGGGACCTTCGCGATGCAGTCTTCGATCGTGACGCGGGCCATCGGTTCTCCGGCTTCGAGAAGGCGCGCAAGCTAACGAACTCAGCCGCAGCCCATCACCCCGCCGACGCCTTTGCCAGAAAGAGGAAACCCCGGCGGACGCGAACGTCAGCCGGGGTCCGAAGACGAAAATCGTCTCGCAGAATTACTTCTTGCGAGCGCGCTTTCCCTTCTTCGCGGCCTTCTTCTTGCCGCCCTTCTTCTTGGCTGCCATCTCTGGGTCACCCCCTGGTTGATGGTTCTTCCGCCTCATCGGCGGTCGAACCTGCGACTTGAAAGGCAACTGCGCCTTCTTTCTGTCGCTGCTCGCAGCTCTTAGAGCCGGAGTTGCGAGCGAGGCTAACCCCGCGCATTCCGCCGCGTCAAGAGAGAAATGCAAAAGAATCAATCGTCTGGCGTTGGATCTGCGAATCGCCCAGCAATTCGCTGCGCATGCTTGACGCGCGAAAACGCGCTCCCTAAATCGTCGCGCGCCGAACGCACCGGAAGGGGACTCGCGTGGGAAGCGTCGTCAAGAAGCGCCGCAAGAAGATGCGCAAGCACAAGAAGCGCAAGATGCTGAAGCGGCAACGCCACAAGAAGCGTTAGGGAGAGCGCCTTCCTCCGTCGGACGGACGCTCGGTTCAGACGCGCGCCGAACGCCGCGCGGATCGACCGCGGCGCGGGGCCGCAGCGACGCGAGTCGCTTCGATCGGTCGCCGGGCGACGCGGGCCGCGCGCTAGCTGGCCGTTTGCGTCTCGCCGTCCCGCGCGCCCCACCAGCGCCGCAGCTGGCCGAACACGCGATTCAGCGGATGGCGGCGCGGCAAGAAGCCGAGCGGCGGCCGCGCGCGCGTTCCGAGCTCGCGCAGGTCGCCGTGCATCGCAGCGTTCGCAGGGTCGATCATTAGGCCGCGCCGCAGATAGCGGATCGCCTCGGCCTTGAACCCGAACGCGAGATGGACGCGCGCGAGATTGTGATAGAGGTCGGGATTGAAGAACTCGTCCTTCGCGGCGGAGCGGCACAGCTCGAGCGCGCGATCGAAGCGACGCTCGACCATCCCGATCGCGAGCCCGTAATACGAGCGGTACCGCGGATTGGCTCGATCGATCTGGTGCGCGCAACGAAAGTGCTCGAGCGCGGCAGGCGATTGGCTCGCGGCCAGCGCCTCGCGGCCCAGGCGGTAGTGGTCTTCCGCAGTCACCGACGACGAGAGCGCGTTGTCCACCAGCGGCCTCCACGGCCCGTGATCCATCTCACGGCCGCGGAGTCGAGTCGCAAGCTGCGTGCCGCGCCATCGAACGCCGGCAACTCGGCGCTCCAACCCGACGGTCTCACGGCGACAATCTCGCCCGACGGCGGCTCGTAGTGAAGCCACTACGAGCACGGATTCGTGCCCGCGGATTACACGTTCGAACTTCGCGCGGCGGCCTAATACTCGATGATCTCGAGGATGTACCGCTTCTTCTCCTTGCCGCTGGCCGCCGCCATGATCGTGCGAATGGCCGAAGCGTGAGCCCCGCCCTTCCCGATCACCTTGCCCAGATCGTCCTTGGCGACGCGCAGCTCCAGGACATGCGCGTGCTCCCCGATCACTTCCTTGA
>DASTOI010000805.1:0-4923 GCA_035762585.1 Myxococcota bacterium | reverse complement strand
CCGATCAGCACCGAGAGCTGGAAGAGCGACCGGACCCACCCGAGCGGCTTGGGCTCGAGGGGCTCCGGGCTCCACAGATTCTCCGCGACGAACGCGCGAAGCCGGGCGAACGCTCCCGTGGCCGGCTTACTCCTGGACCTTCAGCTCGACGCGCCGGTTCAGTGCGCGGCCCTCCGCGGTCGCGTTGTCGGCGACGGGCTGGCTCTCGCCGTAGCCCGCGACCGACAAGCGGCTCGCGTCGACACCCTTTTCGACCAGGTAGTCGCGCACCGAGCCCGCGCGGCGCTCCGAGAGCGATTGGTTGTAAGCGTCGGCGCCGACCGAGTCCGTATGACCCTCGACGCTGACGCGCGCCCCGGGAACTTGGCCGAGCTGGTTCGCTGCCTCGTCGAGGATGACCGCTGCGTCGGGGCGAATGTCCGCCTTGTCGAACTCGAACTGAACGCCGCGGAGCACGATGCGCTGCGCCTGCGGCGCCGGCGCGGGCTCTTCGGCGGGCGGCGGCGGAGCCGGCTCGGGCGCGGGTGCCGGGGCCGGCGCGGGCTCCGGCGCAGGCGCGGCTTCACCGACCCCGAGCGCCTTGCAGAGGAAGTACGCCGCAGTGCCAGAAGCGACACCGATCGCCGCGCCGTAGCCGACCGCGGAATCGATGTCGTGGCCCTTGTCGTTGTTCGTGCCGTACGTGGCGCCACCAGCCGCGCCCGCAAGGCCGCCGACCAAGGCGCACGTCTTCGGAGTGACGCTCGCGCAGCCCGTGGCCAACGTCAGAGCGCCTCCGACGAACAGCGCTGCTAGCGACCGAGGTCCGAACATGCTTCGAGTCATCGCGACGCACTCCTTTTCCGCGAACGCGCGGGTGCGGCGCACCTTAACCCGGCCGAATACGCCGGATCAATGGGTTTCGGGCCGCAACTCGGCTCCGCAATTGCGCGGGAGATCGCGGAAAGCGAGCGATCCTGCGAGCGCGCGCAGCGTCGAGCGGCCGATTCCCGGAACGCGGTCGAGATCGGCGAGCGAGCAGATCGGGCGCGCCGCGATGATCGCTTCGGCGCGCGCGGGGCCGATCCCAGGCAGCAGCTGCAGCACCTCGGACGGCTCGCGGTTCGGATCGAGCGCGGCGCCGTAGAGCAGGCGCGCGGCGCCGCGCTCCGGCGGCGGGCGGAACGCCGGCCCGCGCGCCGCCGCGTCGCCGTCGAGCAGCGTGCGCGCCAACAGAGCGGCAGCCGCGAACGCGAGCACGCGAGCGTCGCCGCGGGTCATGCGGTGCCCCGCCCCGGAGACGTCGCCGCGCGGCGCGCGCCGAGGCGGCGCCGCATCACGCCTCCGCGCGCGGCGGCTCGCCGCCGGCGCCTTCCACGAACGCGGCGTGCAGCGCGCGCACCGCGAGTTCGGTGTACTTCTCCTCGACGACGACCGAGATCTTGATCTCGCTGGTGCCGATCATCTGGATGTTGATGCGCTCGTCGGCGAGCACGCGGAACATCTGCGCGGCGACGCCCGCGTGATCCTTCATGCCGAGCCCGACGACGGACACCTTCGCGATCGACTTGTCCGCCTCGACGTGCGACGCGCCGACCTCGGGCGCGATCTTCTCGGCGATCGCCTTCGCGCGCGCGAAATCGTCGCGCGGCACGGTGAAGGTCATGTCGGTCGTCCCGTCGCCCGCCGCGTTCTGGACGATCATGTCGACGACGATGCCGGCGTCGGCGATCGGGCCGAACAGCTTCGCCGCGACGCCGGGCGAATCCTTCACGCCGACCACACGGATCTTCGCCTCATTGCGGTTGTAGGTGACCCCCGAAACGACGAGCCGTTCCACCACGTCCTCCTCGCGCACGACCCAGGTGCCCTCGCTGTCGTCGAACGACGAGCGCACGTGGACCGGCACGCCGAACTGCATCGCGAACTTCACCGAGCGGATCTGCAGCACCTTCGCGCCGAGGCTCGCCATCTCGAGCATCTCCTCGAACGAGATGCGCGAGAGCTTCTTCGCCGCCGGCACGAGATTCGGATCGGTCGTGTAGACGCCGTCGACGTCGGTGTAGATCTCGCAGACGTCGGCCTCGAGCGCGGCGGCGACCGCGACCGCCGAGGTGTCCGAACCGCCGCGTCCGAGCGTCGTCACGTTGCCGTTCTCGTCGACGCCCTGGAAGCCCGCGAGCACCGCGACGCCGCCGTCGCGCAGCACGCTGTGGATGCGCTCGGTATCGATGCTCTGAATGCGCGCGCGCGTGAACGCCTGATCGGTCAGCATTCC
Organism: Myxococcota bacterium; assembly: GCA_035762585.1. Taxonomy (GTDB): domain Bacteria; phylum Myxococcota_A; class UBA9160; order UBA9160; family UBA6930; genus VGRF01. Next base: position 2,666 of record DASTOI010000805.1, on the reverse strand, counting down.
CATCTGCGTTCCGGTGAAGCTTCGCGCGCGGTGCCCGAGGCGTTGAATCGCCATCGCGAGCAGCGCGATCGTCTTCGACTCGCCGATCGAGGTGAGCGCGTCGTACTCGCGCGGATCGGGATGATCGCCGCCGACCTGCTTCGCGAGCGCGACGAGCGAATTCGTCTCGCCCGCCATCGCCGAGACGACGACCGCGACCTGATTCCCGGCCTCGTGCGCGCGCACGACGCGCCGCGCGACGTTCTGGATGCGCGCGACGTCCGCGACGCTCGTGCCGCCGAATTTCTGGACGATCAGCGCCATCGGTACGACTCCGCTCGCCGGCCTCTTTCGACTCCGCTCACCTTCGGCTCGCTGCGCGCTCGCTCAGCTCGCCGGCCTCTTTCGACTCCGCTCGCCTTCGGCTCGCTGCGCGCTCGCTCAGCTCGCTTGCCGGCTCCACCGCTCGAGGAGAGCCTGCGAGCGCGGTCCGAGCGCCTGGGCCTCCAGAATTCGGGATTCGGGAATCTCGCCGCTCGCGATGCGAATTTCCAGGCGGTCGTCCGGCAGCGCCGACGAGAAGCGCTCTCCCCACTCGGCGACGAGCAGCGTGCGCTCGCCGAGCCAATCGAACAGGCCCGCGGCCTCGAGCTCCGCCTCGTTCTCGACGCGGTAGAAGTCGACGTGGACGAGCCGCTCCGGCCCGCCCGGATGCACGCACGGATACTCCGCCGCGATCACGAAGCTCGGGCTCGCGACCCTGCGCTCGTCTTGGCCGAGCGCGCGCGCGAGCGCCTTCACGAACAGCGTCTTGCCGGCGCCGAGCGGGCCGCTGAGCGAGACGACCGCGCCCTCGGCGCCGAGCGCCGCGCCGAGCGCCGCGGCGATGCGCTGCGTGTCAGCCGGGCTGTGGGAAACGAATCGCATCGCCTGCGCCGATCTCGCGCTGCGGCGCTGCGAGCTCGCGCAGCGCTTCGGGAATCGCGTCCGCGATCTCGCTCGCGAGCGAGCCGCGGCTGCCGCGCCTCGATGCGACGAGATCGCCCGCCGCGCCGTGCACGAACGTCGCGAGCGCCGCTGCCTCGAAGATCGGGACGCGCTGCGCGAGGAGCGCGCCGGCGAGCCCGGCGAGCACGTCGCCAGTTCCGCCGGTTCCGAGCACCGGGCCGCCGGTCGGGTTCACCGCGAGCGCGCCGTCCGGCGCGGCGATCGCACTGCCCGCGCCCTTCAGCACGACGACGGCGCCGGTCTCCTTCGCGAGCTCGCGCGCGAGCGCGGGACGCGCGGCGTTCACCGCGCGCGGCGTGAGGCCGAGCAGCAGGCCGGCCTCGCCGGGGTGCGGCGTCAGCAGCGTGGGCGCGCGCCGCCCGCGCAGCTCGCCGGCGCGGCCCTCGAATGCGACGAGGCCGTCGGCGTCGAGCACGAGCGGCCCGGGCGCGGCGAGCGCGAACGCGCGCAGCGCCGCGCGCGTTTCGGCGTCGCGCCCGCAGCCGGGGCCGAGCACGAGCGCACCGCGCGCGCGTGCGAGCTCGAGCAGCTCTTCCTCTGCCGCGCGCGCGAACGTGCCGCGCCCCGATTCGGCGAGCGGCGCGGTCATCGCCTCGACGCTCGTGCGCTGCAGAATCGCGTTCTGGCCGCGCGGGCATGCGACCGTGACGAGCCCCGCGCCGCCGCGCGCCGCACCGCGCGCCGCGAGCGCCGCCGCGCCCGCCTTGCCGCGCGAGCCGCCCGCAATCAGCACGTGCCCGAAGCTCCCTTTGTGTCCCGCGCGCGGCCGCGCCGGCAGCGCGCGCGCCGCAGCCGCACGCGTCCAGCACTCGGCCGCGAGCGCGACGCCCGGCGCGGCGTCCGCGATCCCGATGCGCGCGACGACGATCTCGCCCGCGAGCGAGCGCGCCGGCTCCTGCGTGAGCCCGAGCTTCGGCAATCCGATCGTCAGCGTGACGTCCGCCTGCACTGCGACGCCGTGCACTTGCCCGGTGTCGGCGTCGACGCCCGACGGGACGTCGACCGCGAGCACGCGACAGCTCGGGCGGCTCGCGTTGATGCGCCGAATCGCGCGCGCGAGCGCGCCCTCGACCTTGCGCGCGAGCCCAATCCCGAAGATCGCGTCGACGATCACGCTGCCGCGCGGCGCGGCTCCTTTCGCGAGGGCAACGCCCGCGCGCTCGGCGCGCGCGAAGTTCGCGGCCGCTTCCGGCGTGAAGCGCGCGCGATCGGCCACGAGCACGATGCGCGCGCGAACGCCGCGCAGCTGAAGCAGGCGCGCGACGACGAAGCCATCGCCGCCGTTGTTCCCGGCGCCGCAATATGCCCAGACCTCGCCGCCGCGCTCCGGGAGCAGGCGCAGCGCTTGCGCAGCGAGCGCTTGGCCCGCGCTCTCCATCAACAGCTCGCCGGGCACGCCGAGCGCGGAGGTCGTGTGGCGATCGAGCGCGCGCATCTCGGCGGCGGTCGCGAGCGGCCAGCGGTCGGTGAGCATGGCCGAGACGCGTAGCGGAGTGGTGCGCGCGGAGCGAAGAAACGAACGCTCTCGCTACGAGAGCGAACAGCTCTCGCGGAAGTCGCGCACCGCGCGGTCGAGGCCGACGAGCATCGCGCGCTCGGCGAGCGCGCGGCCGGCGCAAACCCATTCGAGGCTCGGCGCCGTGTCGAGCAGCGCGGGGAGCGCGGCGGGGTCGAGGCCG
>DASTOI010000804.1:0-4113 GCA_035762585.1 Myxococcota bacterium | reverse complement strand
CGCCGCGCAGGAGCATCTCGCCGAGTCCGCGCAGCGCGTGCGCGTTGCCGCTCTCCGCGGCGCGCGTATACAGCCGGCGCGCCTCGCGGTCGTCTTCGACCGTGCCGCGCCCCTGCGACAGCAGCACCGCCGCGCTGACGTCGCCGCGCGGATCGCCGCCCTCGCCGGCGCGCACGAACCAGTCGTACGCGAGCGCGTCGCTCGCAGGCACGCCGGCGCCGCGCAGGTGCGCCATGCCGATCTGCCACGCCGATTGCGCGTGGCCCATGTCGGCCGCGCGCTGGAAGTACCCGAGCGCGCGCTGCGGCTCGGGCTGGCGCACGTCCCAGCCGCGCTGGTAGGCGCGCCCTAACAGGAACAGCGTGCGCTCGTCGGCATCGCCGTGCGCATCCGCCTCCTCCAGGTATTCGACGCCTCGCAGCACGTCCTGCGCCGCGCCGCGGCCGAGCAGGAACGCGACGCCGAGCCCGCCCGCCGCGATCGCGCGCGTCTTCTCGCTCACTGCCGGATCCGGCGGATCGTTGTGCACGTCGATCAGTAGCTCGACCGCGCGGCGCTGGTCCGCCTCGCGCTCCGAGCTCGTCAGACGCAGGCCGAGGTTGAGCTTCGCGGCGACGGAGCCGCGCTCCGCCGCCTGCTCGATCAGGCGCAGCGCCAGCGCCGAATCCGGCGCCGCGCCGACGCCCATCTCCGCAAAGGTCGCGAGGTTGTTCAGCGCCTCCGCGTCGCCGGTCGCCGCCGCCTCTTCCATCAGCGAACGCGCGAGCCGTGGATCGCGACCCGCGAGCGCTGCTCGCGCCTCGCGAATCAACGCATCCGCCGATCGGCCGGCCACGCTCGCAGTGGGCAGCGCCCAAACCGCGAGGCACAGCGCCAACCCAACTGCAGATCGCGCTCGCGCCATGCGGTCCCTCCGCTTCACGCTGCCGTCAGCGGCAAAGCCGCTCATGCATTGCGAATCGTCAGCCCGCCGTCCACCGGCAGCACGGCGCCAGTGATGTATCGCGCGGCGGGCAAGCAGAAATTCAGCGTGCCGTGCGCGACCTCCTCCGGATCGCCGTAGCGGAGCAGCGCGGTGCGGCGCTTCGCGAAGATCGCCTTGTGCTCGTCGGGGATCGCCTGCGTCATGCCGGTGTGAATCGGGCCGGGGCAGATGCAGTTCACCGTAATGCCTTCAGGTCCGAGCTCGACCGCGAGCGAGCGCGTGAGGCCGATCACGCCGGTCTTCGCGGCCGTGTAGGGCGAGCCGTACTTCGTCGCGCCGAGCGCCTCGGTCGACGCGATGTTCACGATGCGCGCGGCGTCGCTGCGGCGCAGGAACGGAAGCGCAGCGCGGATCACGCGCGTCTGCCCGGTCAGCAGCACGTTCACCGACTCGTTCCAATTCTTCACGAAGTCCGCGTGATCGATCGGAGCGAAGCGGCTGATGCCGGCGTTGTTGACGACGAGGTCGAGCCGCCCGAACGCCGCGGCGATCTCGGGCACGACGCGCGCGACCTCGGCGTCGTCGCCGACGTTCATCACCCAGCCGCGCGCCCGGCCGCCGGCCTCGCGAATCTCCTTCACGACCCTCTCGACCCCCTCGGCGCCGAGATCCGTGACCGCGACCTGTGCGCCCTCGTCCGCGAACAGGTGCGCCGTCGCGCGTCCCATCCCGCTCGCCGCGCCCGTAATCAGTGCGCCGCGGCCTGCGATCGAACGGGAGAGCTGACTGAGACGCGGCATCGACACTCCTTCCGGGCGGGCGCCGCAGCGTATCGCCCTCGCCGCGCGCACTCAGGTTCGGGAGCGCGGCTTCCCGACCAGCACGATCACGTCCGCGAGCCCCGGTACGAGGCGCGCGCCGAGATCGGCGATGCGCAGCGCGAAGCTCGCCGCGAGCGCCGGCGCGCGCTCGACGAAGCGCGTCCAGCTCGGCAGGCCCCATGCGAGCGAGAGGCCGAGCACGCGCTCGATCTCGAGCGCGCGCGCGGCGTGCTCCCGTAGCAACGGGAGCTCGAAGCGCGTGAAGTGATCGGCGGGCACGTCGTAGTGGCGGCGCCCGCGGCGCGGCTGGCGGCCGAGCACGCCCTCGCGGAAGCGATCCTGCGCGCGCGCGGCGCGGCACGCGAGCGAATCGAAGTTCGCGACCGCGAGCACGACGCGGCCGTCCGGCTTGGTCACGCGCGCCATCTCCGCGATCGCGCGCTCGGGGCGATCGAAGTGGTCGAGCGCGCCCTTGCAGTACGCGGCGTCGAAGCTCGCATCGGCGAATGGCAGCGCGTCGGACCAGCCGCGCACCCAATGGGGCACCGCGCCGGCCGCCTTCTCCGACATGAGCCGCGCCCACGCCGTCATGCGCGCGGACGGCTCGGCGCCGACGACGTGCGCGCCGCGCGTGCGGAGCGCGAGCGCGTCCTGCCCGAATCCGCTCGCGACGTCGAGGATGCGGCGGCCGGGCGCAGGACGCGTCGCCGCGAGCGTCTCGTACGTCATCCGCTCGAACAAGAACTGGCTATCGCGCGTCGAGCCCGTGGGAATCACGTCCGACATGTCGCGATCGAGATCTGTTACGCGCATCGGGCGCGCACGGTAGCGGCGCCTTCGGCCCCGATCGCGCCGCCCAGCACTGCCGACACCGAGCGGTGTCTGAGTGCAAGCGCCGCATCGGCGCGCGCAGCGAGGCTTCACAGCCTCTGAGGGAGCTGAGGCCTTTGCTAAGGAGCCGCAGGGGGATGGAAGAGGTGGTGGTGGGGGAGCCGACAGGGCTGGATCGACCCCCTCCGCAGCCGGCCGCGGAGCGGGCGGCGACGGCGCTCGAGCGCATCGCCAGCTTCCGCTTCGCCTACGTCGCGATCTTCGCGTTCCTGGTCGCCTACGTGTTCACGCTGCGGGGACTGGAACGCGCGCTCACCGGACACTTCACCGTGGCGGTCGCGCGGGCCGCGCGCGTCGACCCGAAAGCCGGCGGGGTCGCCACCCAGATCGACGCGAATCTGCGCGCGCTGCTCCAGGAGTCGCGCTGGATTCGCATCGGCGAGGTGCGCGTGCGGCCCGTCGTGATCGCGGCGGACGGGCGCACGCTGCTGTTCGTCGGGGACGGGGGCCTGCCGGCGCTTCCGGCGGTCGCCGACGCCGGCTCGGACCTCTTGCTCGCGAGCGCCGACGTGCAGGTGTCGATTCCGTACAACTCGCTGCTCGCGAACGGCGTGCTGATCGTGTACGCGGGCCTGTTGATCGCGACGCTCGCGCTGCACACGCGCCGGCTCGCGCGCAAGGAGCTCGCCGCGCTCGCGACCGTCGCGCGTGCGCGCGATGCGATCGCGCAGCGCGCGCAGGGCATCGAGCGCGAGCTCGCCGGCGTGCGCGCGCGGCTCGCGAGCGTTGCGCCCGAGAGCGAGGCCCACGTGCGCGAGATCGGCGCGCTCGAGGAGGAGCGCGCCGCGCTCTACGAGCGGCTCGGCGAGCTCGAGGCGCGCGAGGGCGAGCTGCGCCGCAGCTCGGCGCGCGCGGGCGAGCTCGAGCAGGAGCGCGAGGCGCTCGAGCAGCTGCTCGACGAGGCGTCGCGCGAGCTCGAGACGAAGGAGGGCGAGCTGGCCGAGCTGCGCGCGCAGGTGAAGCAGGCGGGCAAGCTGGTCGCGCGCTCCGCGAAGGACGCCGAGCTCTTGAGCCGGCGCTTCGCGGCGCTCTACAAGCAGCTCGAGGTCGACGCGCGCGCGGTCGACGACATCGTCGCGCTCGGCGACGAGAGCCTGCGCCTGCGCGCCGAGGAGGCGCTGAAGCGCCTCAGCGACGACCCGGAGAACACGCTCGTGCGCCGCAAGGTCGGCGGCCTCCCCCCGCACCTCTCGATCTTCGAGCTCGGCTTCGCCGGCAAAGGCCGCATCTACTACACGCAAGGCGCCGCGCGCCGCTTCCGCGTGCTCGCCGTCGGCGCGAAGAACTCGCAGAACGCCGACCTCGAGTACCTGAGCCGGCTGCCGAAGGGGACGTGAGCCACGTCGCCGGCGCCGCAGCGGCGTTCGGACTCTCCGAAGACCTCGCCTCGCTGCGCGCGCCGCAGCGGCGCTTGCACTCAGCGCACGCAGCGCTGAAGCGTCGCCTTTAGCTGCGCTTCGTCCCACGGCTTCAGCA
>DASTOI010000803.1:0-5537 GCA_035762585.1 Myxococcota bacterium | reverse complement strand
AGGTCGAATCTCGTCACAGTTTTCGAGTCGCGCCGAGGTAAGGACGCCGATCGCTCCGTCCGATAGGCGTCCGAGAGAAAAAGGCACGCGCAGCCGCGAGTGGGGGGACATGCGCATTCGATCAGTGGCTCTCGCTGCATGGGTCGCGTGCGCGTTTGCGAGCGCGGCGTTCGGCGCGCCCGAAGACTTTCCGAAGCCCGCCTCGCTCGAGCCGCGCGTCGCGTTCTGGAAGCGCGTCTACAGCGAGGTCGGGACGGACGGCGGCTTCCTGCACGATCCCGACGATCTGTCGCTCGTGTACGAGAAGGTCTCGCTCCCGACCGGACGCTGGGACCGCACGAGCCAGCGCCACGTCGAGAACCGCAAGCGCCACGTCGCGCAGGTGCTACGGAACCTCGCGCACGGGAAGCGCAGCGATCTCACGGCCGACGAGCAGCGCATCCTCGCGCTGTTTCCGGCGGGCGCGGGCAGCCGAACGCTGCGTGGCAAGGCGGAAGCGGTGCGTTTCCAGCTCGGGCAATCGGACAAGTTCCGCGCCGGCCTCGCGCGGCAGGGGCGCTGGGATGCGCACATCCGCCAGGTGTTCGCGGAGCGCGGGCTCCCGAGCGAGCTCGGCGCGCTGCCGCACGTCGAGTCGTCGTTCAACCCGGAGGCGCGCTCGTCGGTCGGCGCGTCGGGGATCTGGCAGTTCATGCCGTCCACCGGGCGGCTCTACATGCGCGTCGATGCGTCGGTCGACGAGCGCAACGACCCGTTCCTCGCGACGGTCGCCGCGGCGCGGCTGCTGAAATCGAACTACGACGCGATCGGCTCGTGGCCGCTCGCGATCACCGGATACAACCACGGCCTCGGCGGCATGCATCGCGCCTCGCGCCAGCTCGGCACGAAGGACATCGGCGTGATCGTCGAGCGCTACCGCAGCCGCTCTTTCGGGTTCGCGTCGAAGAACTTCTACGCGTCGTTCCTCGCGGCGCTCGAGATCGATCGCGAGCCGGAGCTGTACTTCGGCGCCGTGCGGCGCGACGCGCCGGAAGATCCCGAGCGCGTGATCCTCGACCACTACTACCGCCCGCCGGTGCTCGCGAGCGCATTCGGCGTCTCGCTGGATGCGCTTCGCACGGTGAACCCCGCCGTCACGAACGCGGTCTGGGCGGGGCACCGCCTGCTGCCGAAGGGCTACGAGCTGCGCGTGCCGCGCGATCCGCTGCGCGCGGCGCCGCGCGTCGTCCTCGCCAGCATTCCCGCGAGCGAGCGCGTCGAGACGCAGGTCGCGGACAGCGCGGGCACGCATCGCGTTCGGCGCGGCGAGACGCTCTCGCGCATCGCCGCGAAGTACGGCGTCTCCACGCGCGCGCTGCAGCGCGCGAACGGGCTGCGCAGCGCGCATCGCATCAGCGTCGGGCAGCGGCTCGTGATCCCGGGCTACTCGGCGCCCGCGCCGTCGCCGATCGCCAGCGCCGCCGCCGCGGCGCCGCCCGAGCCGGCGCCGGCGGATCGCGTCTACCGCGTGCGCCGCGGCGACACGCTCGCGTCGATCGCGCGACGCTTCGGCGTCTCGGCGCGCGATCTCGCGACCGTGAACCGAATCGCGAACGCGAACCAGATCCACCCGGGCCAGGTGATCGAGCTGCCCGGCGGCTCGCTGACCGCGCGGCCGGAAGACCGCTCGCACGCCGGCACCTACACGGTGCGCCGCGGCGACACGCTCGACGCGATCGCGCGCAAGTTCGGCGTCGGCGTCTCCGAGCTGATCGCGCACAACGGCATCCGTAACAAGAACCGCATCAAGGTCGGGCAGTCGATCTACATCCCCGGCCCGCCCGAGCCGCCGGCGACGCCCGCGAGCGAGCCGGCGCCGGCGATCGCCGCGAGCACGCCTCCGACGGAAGCGTCGCCAACGACTCCGGCTGCAACGGACCTCGCAGCGGCGCCTGCGCCCGCGGCGGCCGAGCCGCAGGCGATTGCCACGGCAGCCGCGTCGGAGTCGCCCGCCGATGCGACTCCGGTGCCGGCGGCGCTGACCGAGCCGGCTCCGGCCCCCGCGCCGGTCGCATCCGCGCCGGCCGAGTACGTCGTGCGCCGCGGCGACACGCTCGAGAAGATCTCCGCGATCACGGGCGTCGCGCAGAGTGAGCTGATCGCGCTGAACCGCATCCGCAATCGCCACCGCCTCGCCGTCGGGCAGACGCTGAAGCTTCCCCCGCCGCCGGCGCCGCCGCCGAGCGCGTCCGAGACGGCGCCCGTCGAAAGCGCCCCCGCCGGAGCGGGGGGCGCTTAGGAGACCGACTCAGGATGCGCGAACCACGCACGCCGAGGGTCCAGCGCACACGGAGGCCACTGTCCGACTTCGCTCGGCTCCGAAGACTCCGACCCGTGAGGGAAACCCTCACGGGTCTCGCTGCGCGCTTCGCTTGCTAACCCGTCTGAACGACGGTCTGGTCCGGCAGGCGAATCGCGGTGAGCGGGCCGCCGTAGACCGCGCCGGTGTCGATCCCGATGCTGAACGGCTCGTTCCAGCGCACGCCGAAGTCCTGCCGCGGCGTGTGGCCGTAGACGATCGTGACACCGAGGTTGTGCGGGAGGTCCGCGGTCGTGCGGTTCCAGAGCAGGTCTTCGGCGCGCGAGACGCGCAGCGCGTAGCTCGGATCGCCCGACGAGAGGCCCCGCTCGCCGAGCCCGGCGTGCACGAACAGGTAGTCGCCCTCGCTGTGCGTCAGCACGAGCTCTTTGTAGAAGCGCTCGTGCGCGGCCGGCAGCTCGAACAACTCGGGGTCGGACTTGTTACGGCCGAAGTAGCCGTAGCTCGCCAGCGTGCGGTCGCCGCCGTTCATCAGGAACGCGTCGCCGCCGAAGTAGGCCGCGCCACGCCAGCCGAGGAAGTCGAGGAACATCGACTCGTGGTTGCCCATCAGGAACGTGCACTCGTGATGGCGCGAGAGCTCGATCAGCCGCCCGACCACGCCGGCCGCCTCGGGGCCACGGTCGATGTAGTCGCCGAGAAACACGAGCCGGTCGCCGGGCTGCAGCGAGAGCTTGGTGAGCAGCGCGTCCAGCTTGGGCAAGTCGCCGTGAATGTCCCCGACCGCGTAGAGCATCGACCCCTCGGCCCCGCCTCCTGCGCGCGCCGCTCTGCGCCGCGCGTTCGCGTCGTTTCGGTCAGTCGGACACGACGCTGGACTGCGCCAGCTCCGCAGCGCGCGCCGGCCGCGCGGCGAGCTGACCGCACGCGGCGTCGATGTCCGCGCCGCGGCTGCGCCGCAGCGTCACCGTGAGGCCGGCGTTCGCCAGCACCGCCATGAAGCGCTCCGCGACCTCGGGCGCGGGCGCGCGATACGGGGATCCCGGGTGCGGATTCACCGGGATCAGGTTCACCTTCGCGGGCGTGCCGCGCAGCAAATCGACGAGCCGCCGCGCGTCGTCGCGCGAATCGTTCACGCCGGCGAGCAGCGTGTACTCGAAGAAGATCGGGTGGCGGCGCCCGAGCCGCGGAATCGCGCGCAACGCGGCGAACAGATCCGCGAGCGGAAACTTCCGGTTGATCGGTACGAGCTCGTCGCGCAGCGCGTCGGTCGCCGCGTGCAGCGAGACTGCGAGATTCACCGGCACCTGTGCGAGCAAATCGGCGATGCGCGGCACGACGCCCGCGGTCGAGACCGTGACGCGCCGCGGCGCCATCGCGAAGCCCTTCGGATGCAGGAGCGTCTTCACCGCCTCGACCACGTTCGCGAGGTTGAGCAGCGGCTCGCCCATCCCCATGAACACGATGTTCGTGATGCGGCGATCATCCGGGAGCAGCTCCGCCATCCGCACGACCTGCTCGACGATCTCCGCGACGCCGAGATTGCGCTCGAGCCCGAGCGTGCCGGTCGCGCAGAACGAGCACGCGAGCGGGCAGCCGACCTGCGTCGACACGCACATCGTCGTGCGCTCCTCCTCGGGAATCAGCACCGCCTCGATCACGCGCTCGTCGTACGTGACGAGCGCGGCCTTGAGCGTGCCGTCGACCGAGCGCTGCGCATCGCGCACGCGCAGCGCGCGCGGCTCGTACTCGCGCGCGAGCTGCTCGCGCAGCTCCGCCGGCAGATCGGTCATCTGCGCTGGGTCGTCGACGCCGCGCGCGTAGAGCCACTGCGCGACTTGGTCCGCGCGGAACGCCGAGATCCCTTCCGCCTTGAAGCGCGCGCGCAGCGTCGCCGGCGAGAAGTCACGCAGATTCGGCCGCGCCGGCTTCATCGCGCCCGCCGGCGGTAGCTGAAGAAGTGCAGCGGCCGATTCTCCGCGCGCCACATCGCCTCGTACGCGGTAACCGGGCGCCCCGCGATCTCCGCTAGATGGGGCGCAGGCAGCGCGTTCTCGAGCAGCGCTTCGCTCCGCAACACCTCGTCGATGTGCTCTGCATACGGCACGTCGTCGGTCGCGACGTGCAAGAGCCCGCCGGGCTCGAGGCACGCCGCGAGCTGCGCGACGAGCGGCGCCTGCACGAGCCGCCGCCGGTGGTGGCGCGCCTTCGGCCACGGATCCGAGAAGTTGATCCAGAACGTCCGCACGCTCCCCGCCGCGACGACCTCGCGCAGCACGTCCTCGCCGCGCGCGCAGACGAGCCGAATGTTCGGATCGCCCGCCTTCGCGATGCGCCGCGCCATCTTCAGCACGCGCTTCCACGACAGCTCGATCCCGACGTGCGGCACGCGCGGCGCCTCCGCCGCGAGCTGCCGCAAGAACTCCCCCCGCCCGAACCCGATCTCGACGACGAGCGCTCCGATCGGCGCCGCGAGCTCGGGGGCGAACAGCGCGTCCCACCCCTTCGCCCGCACGTCCTCGATCGTGACGCGCCGATCGGGCCCCGGAATGTCCGTCTTCAAAGTCCGCGACATGAGGCGCGCCAAGTTAGGCGCTCCATCGACTCCAGTCGCGGCGAGCACGACAAGAGCGAAGCCGAGAGCGCCTCAACGGCGCTCTCGGCTTCGCCCTTCCCCCAAGGAAACAGCAGCTCCCGCCAGGTTCAACGATGCAGCGCCGGCGCAGGGTCGGGCCGGGGTCGCAGCGGAGGCCCGGTCCCCGCCGAGCCGACCGCATGTCACCGCGCAGCGAGCTCACGGCCGCGCCGCGTAGCGACGCCCCGGTGCCGCGCGCCGCCTCCACCCAACTCCGCACACCTCCGCGCCAAGGGCCGGAGTCGCGAGCCCCCCCGGACCCTGCGTCGCCTCGATGTCCCTGCGCGAACCACCGAACCCGAAGCCCTAAGCCCGCGATCGCGTCCGACGGTGATTCAGATAGTCGACCGTGAGAAACGACCCAAGCGCCGACGGCGACGTAAAGAACGCCCGCCCGCGATTGATCTCCGTCATCCGCTCGACGAACCCGACGAGCTCAGGCGAATCGTCGAGCATGAACGTGTTGATTGTTATGGCGCGCGCCGTGATTCGCTTCACCGTCTTCAGCGTCTCGGCGACCGCGTGCGGCGAGACGCCGCCGAAGCCCATCGGCCACTCGACGCGCAGCTCCTTGCCCTGGAAGTAGGCGGTCGGCTGGCCGTC
>DASTOI010000802.1:0-2298 GCA_035762585.1 Myxococcota bacterium | reverse complement strand
GGAAGCACGACGAGCTCGCCCACGGATCGAAGGTGAGCTGCGGGTCGTAATGCGTGTGCGCGTCGACGATGCCGGGCGCGACCACGAGCCCGTCGGCGTCGATCACGCGCTCGGCGCGATCGCTGCGCGAGGCGTGGCCGACCGCGACGATCACGCCGTCCTTCACCGCGACGTCGGCGCGCCGCCGCGCGAGCCCGCTGCCGTCGACGACGATGCCGCCCCGAATCAAGAGATCGAGCGACACGCTCACTTCCCGACGTAGCCGGCGAACGTCTCGACCAGCTGCGCCAGCGCGCGATCGAGCTCGCGCTGCTTGGTCGCCGAGAGCGGCGCCATCAAGTCCTTCGAGGCCTGTAAGTACGCGTGGAACAGGCGGTCCTGGAGATCGAGGCCCCGCTTCGTGAGCCCGATGCGCCAGCCGCGCCCGTCGGTCGGATCGGGCGAGCGCTTCACCCAGCCCGCCTCCTCGAGCCGCTTCAGGATCTTGGTCATGCCGCCCGAGGAGCGCTCGAGCCGGCCGTAGAGCTGGCTCGGCGTGAGCTCGTACGGCGCGCCGGCGCGGCGCAGCATCGAGAGCGCGGCGTAATCGGCGTAGCTGATCTCGAACGGCTCGAGCACCTGCCGCTGGAACGCATCCATCAGGGAAGCCAGCTGCGCGAGCCGCACGAGCGGCGGCAGCACCGACGTGTCGACGCCGCGGAACTCCTTGCGCCAGCTCGCCGCCAGCTCCTCCACCGATTCCAGCGGTCCCGAAACCATCGCTGCTCTCCTTTTCTTCCGAGCTCCGCACGCGCCAGTGTATTCTCGCAGATAGCTTTCGAGCAAGATAAAGCGAGGCCGCTCCATGCAAACCGCGTCCATTGCCTCGCGCGCCGTTCCCGCGCCGTCCTCGCGCTATGCGGCCTACGTGCTGGGCGTGCTCGTGCTCGTCAACCTGCTCAACTTCGTCGACCGCAATCTGCTGGCGGTGCTGATGCCGCTGATCCAGCGCGAATTCGGCGCGTCCGACGAGGCGATGGGCCTCGTCAGCGGCCCGGCGTTCATGCTGGTGCACGCGGTGCTCGGCCTGCCGATCGCGCGCTGGGCCGACCGAGGGACTCGCCGCAACATCCTCGCGCTCGGCGTCGCGCTCTGGAGCGCGATGACCGCGGCGACCGGCTTCGCGGGCAGCCTGCTCGCGGTGGGCGTGCTGCGGATGGGCGTCGGCATCGGTGAGGCGGCCGGCACGCCGCCGGCGCACTCGCTGATCTCCGATTACTACGCGCCCGAGAAGCGCGCGTCGGCGCTCGGCGTGTACGCCGCGGGTCTCCACCTCGGCGTCGCGTTCGGCTTCATCGCGGCGGGCTGGCTCGGGCAGGAGCTCGGCTGGCGCGCCGCGTTCTGGATCGTCGGCGTGCCGGGCCTCGTGCTCGCGCCGCTGCTCGCGCTCACGGTGCGCGAGCCCGAGCGGACGACGCGCGCGCTCGTGGAGCCGCTCCGCAACGTGCTCGGCTTCCTCGTGCGCCAGCGCTCGTTCGTGCTGCTCGTGGCGGCCGCCTCGTTCCACGCGATGGCCGGCTACTCGTCGGCGCAGTGGGCGCCGACTTACTTGGTGCGCGTGCACGGCCTCTCGTACACCGAGGTCGGGATCGCGCTCGGCACGATCGCCGCGCTCGCGGGCGGCGGCGGCGCGCTCGCGGGCGGGCGCATCGTCGATTGGCTCGCGCGGCACGACGTGCGCTGGCACGCCTGGGTGCCCGCGCTCGCGGCGTTCGGATCGATTCCGTTCGCGTGCGGGTTCCTGCTCAGCGAGACGCCGGCGTTCGCGCTCGCTTGTTATGCGCCCGCGCTGCTCGCGACCGGCCTCTACACCGCGCCGGTCCACGCAATGAAGCAGGCGCTCGCGCGGCCGCGCATGCGCGCGACCGCGGTCGCGATCTACCTGTTCGTCGTCAGCCTGATCGGCGGCGGGGCGGGGCCGTGGCTCGTCGGCCGCGCGAGCGATGCGCTGCGCGAGAGCCACGGCGAGCTCGGCATCCGCTTCGCGATCCTCGCCGCGTTCGCGCTCGGCTCCGGCGTCGCCGGCTCGCTCTACCTGCTGCTCGCGCGCTCGCTCGCGGCGGACTTCGCGCGCGCGCGCGATTGAGCGACGTGCAGCAGACACCCGCCCGCTGCGCCTCGGGTTGAAGCGCCGCCGCGCGCGCGGCACGCTGCGCGGCCGCGAAGGAGATCTCATGGCGCAGCGGCTCGCAGGCAAGGTCGCATTCATCACGGGTGCCGCGTCGGGAATCGGCGCCGCGTGCGCGCTGCGCTTCGCGC
>DASTOI010000801.1:0-4246 GCA_035762585.1 Myxococcota bacterium | reverse complement strand
GAGCGCGTCCGCCTGCGCGGCCGTGCGCGGGAAGCCATCGAGGATGAAGCCGCGCTTCGCGTCGGGCTGCCCGAGGCGCTGCTCGGCCACACCAATAACGACTTCGTCGGGAACCAGCTTGCCCGCGTCCATGAACGCCTTGGCGCGACGCCCCACGTCGCTGCCGGCGGCGACCGCAGCACGCAGCATGTCGCCCGTCGAGACCTGCGGAATGCCGAGCTTCTCCGCGAGTAGCTGGGCCTGGGTGCCCTTGCCGGCGCCGGGCGGTCCGAGCAACAGGAGCCGCCGCTTCACCGCGAGAACCTCCCGCGCATGCGGGCGCCCTGCACGAAGCCCTGATACTGGTGCGAGAGCAGGTGCGCCTCGATCGCGGCGAGCAGGTCCTTGCTGACGCCCACGACGATCAACAGCGCGGTGCCGCCGAAGTAGAACGGCAGGCCCATCCAGCTGGAGAGCCCGACCGGCAGCAGGCAGATCGCGGAGATGTAGACCGCGCCGACGAGCGTCAGCCGCGAGAGCACGCCGTCGATGTACTTCGCGGTGTTCTGCCCCGGCCGCACGCCCGGGATCGCCCCGCCCTGCCGCTTCAGGTTGTCCGCGACGTCGTCGGGGTTGATCACGATCGCGGTGTAGAAGAACGCGAAGAACACGATCAGCACGACGTAGAGTGCGTTGTAGATCCAGCCGCCCGCGTTCAGGTAGTCCTGGATGAAGCGCATGATCGTCGGGCCGATGCCCTGCGCGGTCGGCGAGATGTTCGAGAACTGCGCGATCGTGCTCGGGAAGACGAGCAAGCTCGACGCGAAGATCGGCGGGATCACGCCGGCGGTGTTCACGCGCAGCGGGAAGTAGCTGAGGCCGCCTTGCGTCATCTGGCGCCCAACCACGCGCCGCGCGTACTGGACGGGGATGCGGCGCTGTCCGCTCTCGACGAAGAACACGACGCCGACGACGAGCACGATCAGCGCCGCGACCATCAGCATCTGCAGCAGATTCAGCTGGTCGTTGTTCACCAGCTGCCATACCTGCGCGATCGCGCCCGGGATGCTGACGACGATGCCGGAGAAGATCACCATCGAGATGCCGTTGCCGATGCCGCGTTCGGTGATCTGCTCGCCGAGCCACATGATGAATGCGGTACCGGTCGTGAGCGTGATCATCGTCGTCAGGTAGAACCCGAGGCCGGGGTCGACGACCGCGCCCTGGCCGAACGCGCCTGTCTCGAGCGCGCGCGCCATCATCAGGCTCTGGAACGCGGCGAGCACGATCGTGCCGTAGCGCGTGTAGCCGGTGATCTTCTTCTGGCCCTGCTCGCCTTCCTTCTTCAGCGCGTCGAGCCGTGGGATCACGATCGTCAGCAGCTGAATGATGATCGACGCGCTGATGTACGGCATGATGCCCAGCGTGAAGATCGACAGGCTCTCGAGCGCGCCGCCCGAGAACACGTTGAACAGGCCGAACATCCCGCCGCCCTGAGTCTCGAAGAAGCGGCGAATCACCGCGGGATCGACGCCTGGCGTCGCGATCTTGGCGCCGACGCGATACACGCCGAGCATCACGAGCATGAAGAAGATTCTCTTCTGCAGCTCGGGGATGCGAGCGATGTTCGCGGCGCCTCCGATCATTTACGCACTCCGCTCGCCTCGGCTGCGACGCCTCGGCCGTTTTGCCCGATCAACTCACGATCTCCACGCTGCCGCCGGCGCCTCGGACCTTCGCGACCGCGCTCTCGCTGGCCTTGTGCACGCGGATCTTCACGCCCTGCGGAGCGTCGCCTTCGCCGAGCAGCTTCACACGCGTCGCACTGCGCCGGACGAGTCCCTTCGCCGTGAGCGCGGCGAGGTCGACCTCCGCGTTCGCGCCGAAGCTCTCGAGGTCGCCGAGATTCACGATCTCGTAGTCGCGCCGGTGCACGTTCGTGAAGCCGCGCTTCGGAAGGCGGCGCACGAGCGGCATCTGGCCGCCCTCGAAATAGTTCGGCGTCTCGTTGCCGCGCGAGTTCTTGCCCTGCCCCTTGCCGCCGCGGCCGGCGGTCTTCTGCAGCCCGGAGCCCGAGCCGCGCGCGACGCGCTTGCGCTTCTGCCGCGCTCCCGGGCGCGGCGCGAGCCGATCCAGCATCGCCCTACTCCTCCACCTTCACGAGATGCGTGACCGCGCGGATCATCCCGCGCACCGCCGGCGAATCGCTCAGCTCGGCCACCTGATTGGGCTTGCCGAGGCCGAGACCGCGCAGCGTCGCCTGCTGCTTCTCGCCGTAATGAGCGCCGCTGCGCACCTGCTTCACGCGAATCTTCCGGCCCGAGCTCTGCTTGCTCATTGCGCGAGCTCCGCACGGCGCGCGTCGGGGTCGCGCAGCTCTTGCAGCGCGGCGAGCGTCGCGTTCACGACGTTGTGAGGATTGTTCGTGCCGAGCGCTTTCGAGAGCACGTCGCGCACTCCGGCGGATTCGACCACCGCGCGCACGCCGCCGCCGGCGATCACGCCGGTTCCGGCGGACGCGGGCTTCAGCAGCACGCGGCCGGCGCCGAAGCGGCCGAGCACCTCGTGCGGGATCGTTCCGTTCAGAATCGGCACGCGCATCAGGTTCTTGCGCGCGCGCTCGACGCCCTTGCGAATCGCCTCGGGCACCTCGCCCGCCTTGCCGAGCCCGACGCCGACGACGCCGTTGCCGTCGCCCACCACGACCAGCGCGCTGAAGCTGAAGCGGCGTCCGCCCTTCACCACCTTCGCGACGCGGTTGATGTGGACGACGCGGTCGTTCAGCTCGTAATCATTCGCATTGAGCTTTTCGGTCATCATTTCCTCGAGTGCTTCAGAACTTGAGCCCGGCTTCGCGCGCGGCTTCTGCGAGCGCCTTCACGCGCCCGTGGTAGAGAAAGCCGTTGCGATTGAAGACCACCTCTTCGATCTGGTTCTTCTTCGCAGCGGCCGCGATCGCGGCGCCCACCTTCTTGGCCGCCTCGACGTTGCCGGTGTACCCGTCGACGACGCCGTCCTGCAGCGAGGACGCGGTCGCGAGCGTTCGGCCGTTCACGTCGACCAGCTGCGCGTAGATGTGCTTCGCGCTGCGGAACACCGTGACGCGCGGCCGGCTCGTGCCGGTCAGCGAGCGCTGCACGCGGCTGCGCCGCGCGAGCCAAGCGCCGCGCTTCGCACTGTGAGACTTGCGTTTCATCTCCGGTCCTTTCCGAGCTCCGCTCGCCTCGGTTCCCTTGCCTCGTCTGACCCCGAGCCGCCCGGCTCGCTGCGCGCGGCCTACGCGCCTCGCGCGTGGGGCCGCTTGCTTTTTCCTTCGCCTCGCTCGATCAGCCCGCGGCGGCCTTGCCGACCTTGCGGCGCACGTGCTCGTCCACGTAGCGGATGCCCTTGCCCTTGTACGGCTCGGGCGGCTTCACCTCGCGCACGTTCGAGGCGAACTGCCCGACCGTCTGGCGATGCGAGCCCTCGATCTTGATGCGGTTCTCGGCGACCGAGACCTTGACGCCTTCCGGAATCGCCATCTCGACGGGATGGGAGAATCCGCAGCTGAGGTGCAGGCTCTTGCCCTTCACCTCGGCGCGGTAACCGGTGCCCTGGATCTCGAGCTCGCGCGAGAACCCCTGCGTCACGCCGACGACCATGTTCTGCACGGTCGCGCGGACGAGCCCGTGCAGCGCGCGCGTCGGGGGCTCGTCGTCGGGGCGGCCGAACGTCACCTCGCTGCCGGCGATGTCGACCTTCACGCGCGCGTGCAGCGCCTCGCGCAGCGTTCCCTTCGGTCCCTTCACCTCGAGCGCGCCGTCCTTCTGCGTGATCGTCACGCCCGACGGAATCGCGACCGGCTTTCGTCCAACGCGCGACATCTCATCCCTTTCCGAACTTCGCTCGCCTCAATTTCCTCACCTCGTCCGCCCGCGAGCCGCCCGGCTTGCTGCGCGCGGCCTACGCGCTTCGCGCGTTGGGCCGCTTGCTACCAGACCTCGCAGAGCAATTCGCCGCCGACGCGCTGCTCGCGCGCCGCGGCGTCGGAGAGCACGCCCTTGTTCGTCGACAGCACCGCCGTGCCGAGCCCGCTGCGCACGCGCGGAATCGCATCCGCCTCGACGTACACGCGCCGGCTCGGCTTCGAGACGCGCCGCATGCCGTCGATCACCGAGCGCCCGTTCGCGCCGATGCGCAGCCGGATGGCGAGCACCGGGCGTCCCTCCTTCGCCTCCACGCTGACGGACTCGAGATAGCCCGCCTCGGTGAGCACGCGGGCGACCGC
>DASTOI010000800.1:0-3986 GCA_035762585.1 Myxococcota bacterium | reverse complement strand
GGCCTCCGCGTGGGATGGGATCTCGACGTGCGGTGATCGCGCATCCGGAGTCGGTCTGCTAGCAAGCGAAGCGCGCAGCGAGGCGGAGTCTTCGGAGCCGAGCAGAGTCGAACAGTGGCCTCCGCGCGCGCTGGACGCTCGGCATGCGTTGATCGCGCACCCTCAGTCGGTCTTCTCGCCCCGCAGCCGCGCGCCGCCGCACGTCGCGCGCCGAGCTTTCCGCGCGGTCGCGATGCGGGCCGGCGCGCGCGCTGCGATGCTGCGGCGCGCATGACGGCCACGCTCGGAGACGAAGCGACCCTGGAGCGGATCGCGCGCGCCCGCACCAGCGACGCGACGGCCCGCTGTCTCGCCGCGCTGCCGTTTCGCACGTTCGACGCGTTGATCGGCGCGCGCGGCGTCGCAGCCGATCGCACCTTCCTCGTGTTTTGCGACGGCGACGCGCGCAGCACGCTCTCGTACGGCGAGCTGATCGTGCGCGTCGCGGAGCGGGAGCGCTTGTTGCGTGCGCTCGGCGTCGGGCGCGGCAAGCGCGTCGCGACGCTGTTGGTCAACGATCCGGAGGTGCCGATCACGCTGTTCGCGGCGTGGTCGATCGGCGCGAGCGTGGTGCCGGTGAATCTCGGCGAGGACGACGAGCGCGTCGCGTTCGTGCTGCGCAACTCGGAGGCGTGCGCCGCGCTGTTCTTGCCGGAGGCGCGCGCGCGCGCCGAGAAGCTGCGCGACGGCGCGGCGTTCGTCCGCTGGCACGAGGTCGGCGCGCCTGCGCCGGCCGCAACCGAAGCGGCGGAAGCTGCCAGCGCTCCGCCCGAGCCACCGCAGCCCGAAGACGAGGCGCTGATCGTCTACACGTCGGGCACGACCGGCGCGCCGAAGGGCGTCGTGCTGACGCAGCACAACCTGCTCGTCGACGCGCACGCGCTCGCGCTCTGGCACGGGCTCGGCGAGCGCTCGCGGCTGATGTGCGTGCTCCCGACGCATCACGTGAACGGCATCGTGGTCACGCTGATCGCGCCGCTCTTGGTCGGCGCGAGCGTCGTGCTCACGCGCAAGTTCCAAGCCAGCGCGTTCTGGGAGATCGCGGAACGCGAGGGCGTCGAGATCGTCTCGGTAGTGCCTACGCTGCTCGCGTTCCTGCTCGAGGATGCCCGCGGGCGCGAGGGCCG
The DNA here is from genome assembly GCA_035762585.1 of Myxococcota bacterium. Taxonomy (GTDB): domain Bacteria; phylum Myxococcota_A; class UBA9160; order UBA9160; family UBA6930; genus VGRF01. The sequence goes on along the minus strand of DASTOI010000800.1, from coordinate 2,820 downwards.
AGACCTCGCGCGCTTCCGCCACTTCATCTGCGGCGCCGGGCCGCTCACGGTGGAGCTCGCCGCGCGCTTCGAGGACCGCTTCGGCTTCCGCATCGCGCACGGCTACGGGCTCAGCGAGACGACTTGTTATTCGAGCATGCTGCCCGTCGCGCTCGACGCGGACGAGCACCGCGGCTGGCTGCGCGATCACGGCTTCCCGTCGATCGGCGTGCCGCTGCCGCCGAACGAGATGGCGATCCACGACGCCGAAGGCAACGCGCTCCCCGAAGGCGAGCGCGGCGAGATCGTGATCCGCGGCGTCAACGTGATGCGCGGCTACTACCGCCGCCCCGAAGCGAACGCGGAGACCTTCGCGCACGGCTGGTTCCGGAGCGGCGACGAGGGCTTCTTCCGACGCGGCCCGGATGGGCGCGATTACTACTTCATCACGGGCCGGCTGAAGGAGTTGATCATCCGCGGCGGCGTGAACCTCTCGCCGTTCGAGATCGACGAGGTGCTGAACGCGATCCCCGGCGTCGCGCGCGGGCTCGCGGTCGGCTTCGAGAACAAGTGGTACGGCGAGGAGGTCGGCGCCTACGTGATGCTCGAGCCGGGCGCCGAGCTCGACGAGGCCGCGATCCTGCGCGCGTGCCGCGAGAAGCTCCCGTTCGGAAAGGCGCCAAAGGTGGTCGTGTTCGGCAGCGACATCCCCGTGACGTCGACGGGCAAGTACCAGCGCGGCCGCCTCATCCCGCTGTTCGCCGCGTTCAAGGACGTCCAGTACCGCGACGCCCGCTGAACGTTCGGGTTCGCCCGGGCTCGCCGCGCGCGAGCCAGTGCAGGTTCAGCGCGTTCACCACGGCGTGTGCGAGCGCGGGCGCGACGAGATCGCCGCTCGCCTCGAACAGCGCTCCGAAGCCGAGGCCGGCGATCGCCGCCGCCGGCGCCCACACGCGCAGCTCGCGGCGCGGATGGAAGTGCGCGAGCCCGAACAGGACCGAGGCCGCGAGCCAGCCGACGCGCGGCTGCAGCGCGCCGCGAAAGAACGCTTCCTCTGCGACGCCGCTGACCGCGGCGAGCAAGAGCACGCGAGCGGTGCTCAGCCCGCGGACGAGGCCGGCGAGCTCGTCCGAGAGCTTTCGCGCGGACGCGGAATGCGCGGTCCACGCACGGGACGCGGCCACCAGCGCCAAACCGAGACCCAGACCCGAGCCGACCCGCGCCCACACGGGCCACAGCGCGGGGCCGTTCGCTCGCACCGGCAGCTCGCCATCCGCGAGCCACCGCCAGCCCAGCGCGGCTGCGAGGACCAACGCATAGAACGCGGTCGCAACCCAAACGAGACGCGCCGCCACAGCAGAAACACCTGCGGGCTGACCCTCCAAACCCGCGGTTTCCTTGGCATCCTGCATTCGCGGTGGTTAGCCTCGGCGCGTTCTCGATGCCCTCTCGGCCCCCCGATCGAAGGGCACTTTCCTCGCTCCGAGGCTCCATGTCCGACCGCATTCCCATGACGCCGCGTGGCAAGGCCATGCTCGACGAGGAGCTGAAGCGGCTGAAGAGCGCGGATCGGCCGCGGATCGTGAAGGAGATCGAGGTCGCGCGCGCCCACGGCGACATCTCCGAGAACGCCGAGTACCACGCCGCCAAGGAAAAGCAGGGGCAGATCGAGGCGCGCATCCGGCTGCTCGAGGACCGGCTGGCCCGGGCGCAAGTGATCGACGGCCGCGGCCAGAGCGACGCGCGCGTCAGCTTCGGCGCCACCGTCGTCCTGTCCGACGTCGACTCGGGCGACGAGGTCACCTACACGATCGTCGGCGAGGACGAGGCGGACATCGCGCGCGGCATGATTTCCGTCACTTCTCCCGTCGCCCGGGCGATCATGGGCAAGGAGCGGGATGCGAGCGTGCGCGTGCAAGTGCCGAAGGGAACGCGCGAGCTCGAGATCCGCGAGATCCGTTTCGAGCTCACCGTGAGCGAAGCGTCGTAGCGGGGCCGGGAGCGCGCGTGCGATCCCTCCAACTCAAGTTCAGCGCGCTCGTGATCGCCCTGCTGGTCGTCGCGTGCGTCGTGCTGGCCTGGATGGCGACCCGCCACGAGCGGGAGTCGGTCGAGGCCGAGATCGAGCGCTCCGCAGTCGCGCTCGCGAAGAACCTCGCGCAGGACGCGAAGGTCCCGCTGATCGAAGAGGACCAGCTCGCACTGCGGGCGCTCGTTCAGAACGCGGACACCGAGCGCGGCGTCGTCGCGGTGCAGCTCGCGCGGCGCGATGGGCGCGTCGTCGCGGCGCTCGAGCCGGCGTTCGCGGGAATCCCGGCAACGCTCGCCGACCACTACGAGAACGGCGTCCACCTGGAGCGCGATGACGACCGGCTCTCCGTCGCGGCCGAGGTGACATGGAGCAACGACCGCATCGGCGAGGCGAAGATCGAGATCGATCTCGCGCAGCTGGTCGGCCCGATCCTGCGCGAGACCCGCATGCAGCTCGCGTGGGTTGCGGTCGGCGTGACCGTGTTCGGCGTGATCGCGGGGCTCGGCTTCGTTGCGCTGCTCGTCGGCCCGCTCCGCCGGCTGCGCGCCGGCGTCGAGCGGCTCGCTGCAGGCGATCTCGCGGTGCGCGTGCCGCCCACCTCGCGCGACGAAGTGGGCGAGCTGACCGCCGCGTTCAACGAGATGGGCGAGTCGCTGCAGCAGAAGGCGCGCATCCAGCAGGCGTTCGGCCGCTACGCGAGCGATTGGGTGCTGCAGACGCTGCTCGAGAGCCCCGAAGGCGCCGAGCTGAAGGGCGTCGAGCGCGACGTGACCGTGCTGTTCGCCGACATCCGCGGCTTCACGCGCCTT
>DASTOI010000799.1:0-5850 GCA_035762585.1 Myxococcota bacterium | reverse complement strand
GCTCGCGACCTCGCCGATGTTCCATTTATCAGGGCTCTACGCGACGATCGCGCTGCAGCTCGCGCTCGGCGGCAAGCTCGTGATGCGCTCGGGGCGCTTCGACGAAGCCGAGCTGATCCGGCTGATGGCGAGGGAGCGGGTCAGCGCGTTCGCCGCGCTCGGCTCGATGGGCCCGCGCATCGCGCGTCACCCCGAGCTCGCGAAGCACGACCTCTCGTGCGTCGAGAACGTCGGCTTCGGCGGCGCGCCGGTGAGCCCGGCGGTGCAAGAGCTCTTGCGGCGCGCGTTTCCGAATGCGAGCGCCGCGCAGGGCATCGGCTACGGCAGCAGCGAGAGCGTGAGCGCGCCGACGACGATTCGCGGCGCGGAGTTCCAGCGGCACCCGACTTCGGCGGGGCGCGTGATCCCGACGCACGAGCTCGAAATCCGCGATCCGGATGGGAAGGCGCTGCCGGAGGGCGTCGAAGGCGAGATCCACATCCGCAGCGCGTACGTGATGCTGGGTTATTGGGGGAAGCCGGACGCGACGGCGGCCACGATCAAGCCCGGGCGTTGGCTCGCGACCGGCGACATCGGCCGCTTCGAGGACGGCCTGCTCTACATCAACTCGCGCGCGCGCGACATGATCCTGCGCAACGCCGAGAACGTGTATCCGGTCGAGATCGAGTACCGCCTCGAGCAGCACCCGAGCGTGCGCGAAGCGACCGTGTTCGGCGTCGACCACGACGACTGGGGACAGGCCGTGAAGGCCGTCGTCGTTCCCGAGCCAGGCGCGAGCCCGAGCTCGGCGGACCTGGCGCGCTGGTGCAGCGAGACGCTCGCTGCCTACAAGGTGCCGACGGAGTGGGAGATCCGGCGCGACCCGCTGCCGCGCAACGCGAGCGGCAAGGTGCTGAAGGACGTCGTGCGCGGCGCGAGTCGAAGCGCGTTCGTCGAAGAGTGAGCGGAACGGCGGAGCGCACGGCATGCAGATCGACACCCCGGACCTCGGCGGCGCGCGCGGCAGCCTCAGCGATTGGGTGACGCAGCGCTGGGTCGAGTGGACCGGGCGGCCCGTGGCGCTCTCAGAGCATCCGTGGCTGGATGGCCCGATCGGCGATCCACGTGTCATCGGGAGCGATTACTTCGACCGGCTCGCGCGCGAGCGCGGCCTCACGCTCGACGAGAGCTCGCCGCGCCGCGGCCTGGTCGACGACTTCTCGACGCTCGCGGGTCCGCTCTGCGAACCCTCGCGAGTGGACGCCCCTCCGGCTTCCTGCTCGCGGTGCTCTTCAGCAGACGTCTTCAGCAGCTGAAGGGGCCCGCTACGTCGTGAAGGAGAGCATTCGCGTGTTCATCGACGGAAGCGGCACGCCGCGCGCCGACCACGTCCTTCAGCTGTACGGACGGCCCTTCTTGCGCCTCCACTACCGTATGAAGCCGAGTCCGAAGGACTGACGCGCGACATGGAAGAGGTGAAGCTCTACTTCGACTACAAGAGTCCGTTCGCGTATCTCGCGGCGGAGCCCGCGTTCGGGTTGGCGGAGAGTTATCAGGTACGCGTGCGCTGGATTCCGTTCACGCTGCGCATCAAAGGCAAAGGCGAGCGCTCGCAGTATTCGGAGTGGAAGGCGCGCTACTCGTATCTCGATGCGCGGCGCTGGGCGAATGCGCGGGGCGGGTTTCCGATTCGCGGGCCGCGCAAGGTGTACGACACGGCGCCGGCGCTGATCGGCGGGCTCTACGCGATGCGCGCGGGCGTCTTCCGCGACTACACGCTGCAGGCGTACGCGCGCTTCTTCGATCATCGGCTCGAGCTCGACGTCGCGGATCAGATCGCGGCGCTGCTCGCGGAGTGCGGCGGCTCCGCGGACGACTATCGCGCGTTCCTCGCAGGCGATGGTCCGAAAGAGCTCGAGGCGTGCATCGAGGAGGCGCACGCGGATCACGTGTTCGGCGTTCCCCTGTTCCATTTCCGCGGCGAGCCGTTCTGGGGAAACGATCGCGTCGCGCTGCTCGAGGAGCGCCTGCGCGCCGCGGGACTGGCGAAGAGCTGACGCGATGGCCAGCGAGCTCCAGCTGCGCATCGACCTGATCGAGACGGCGCGGCGGCTCGTGCGCGACGGCCTCGCGCTCGGCACCGCGGGCAACCTCTCGGTGCGCACGCCCGAAGGCGCCGTCCTGCTGACGCCGGCCTCGCTGCCCTACGAGACGATGACGCCGGACGATCTGGTGCTGTGCGACCTCTCGGGAAACGTGCTCGCCGGAGCGCGCCGGCCGACCAGCGAGAAGGCGCTCCACCTCGCGGTGCTGCGCGCGCATCCCGAGCTCGGCGCGGTGATCCACTCGCACGCGAAGTTCGCGTCGATGTTCGCCGTCGCGCGCGAGCCGATTCCGTGCGTGATCGAGGAGTTCCAGATCTACGTCGGCGGCGACGTGCCGGTGGCGCGCTACGAGATCTCGGGCTCGCAGGCGCTCGGCGCCGAGTGCGCGCGGCACCTCGCGCAGCGCAGCGCGGTGCTGATGGCGAGCCACGGCCTGCTCGCCGCGGGCCGCGACCTCGCGCAGGCCCACCATGTGACCGCGCTGGTGGAGCGCACGGCCGAGATCGTGATCGGCGCGAGATTGTTAGGGAGAGTCGCGCCGCTGCCGCCGGAGACGCTCGCGAATTTCGCGCCCGCCTACGCCGCGCTCCGGAACGGCTAGCGGCAGCGCTCTCGGGCGGCAGCGGGCCCCGATCTTCCCGCCGCTCGGCGAAACGGCCGCAGCGACGGGCGGGAGCCGCGCGGAAGGCAGCGACGGGGCGAATTTCTGCGCTCGCTCGGGGTCCGGCGGCCGTGACGACGGGCAGCCTTCCGAGCGCGCGCCGAAGCGGCGCTCGAGCTCAGTTCGCACGCCCCGCGCCGCGCGTCCGGGGTATCCTGCGAGGTCTCGCAGGAGTCCTCGGTGCCGAAGGGCGAAGCAGCCAAGCGCGACGGCGTGATCTTCCCCGGCCTGTCGGCCTCCGCGATGCTGCACGGCCTGCTCGTGAGCGCGCGCTCGCGCTTCAACGACGCGTTTCGGGCGAACGTGTTCCCGCGCGAATCGAGCGTCTTCCGGACGAGCTTCCCGGAGGCGCTCGCGGGCTTCGAATCGACCCGGCTCGCCTCGCCCGAGCGCTCGGAGATCGCGCGCTTCATCGTCGAGAAGAGCCACCGCTGGATGTTGTTGCGGGCGGACGGCGTCGAGCGGCCGCTCGCGGATGCGCTCTGGGAGCTGCCCGAAGCGCAGCGCTTCGAGACGACCGTGCTGCGGGGGCGCGGGCGCTGGGCGCCGAGCGTCCCGTTCGACGGCCGCGACTTCGTCGGCGCCGATCTCGGTGCGCTCGGCGAGCTGCTCGTCGCGCGCGACCTCGCGACGCCCGCGATCGGCGAGGCGCTCGCCTGGCTCTCCGCGAACGCACTCGATGCGCAGGGTCGCCTCGACCTCGGCGCGCGCCGCTTCGCGCTGCTCGGCGCCGGCGCCGAGATCGCGCCGACGCGCCTCTTGCTCGCCGCGGGCGCCGAGGTGTTCTGGCTCGACCTCGCGCCGCCGCCGGAGCGCTGGCTCACGGACGGGTCGCTCTCGGGCCGGCTGGTGACGTCTCCCGGCCTGGGCGACCTGCTCGCGAAGCCGCGCGAGATCGCCGCCGTGCTCACGGCCTTCGCGGCGGAGGGTGCGGTGGACTGCGGCTTGTTCGCGTACGCGCCGGGGGCTGGACGCGAGTGGCGGCTCGCGAGCACGATGAACGCGATCGTCGACTCGCTCGGGCCCGAGCGCGTGCGCTCGGCCACGGTCTACGTCTCGCCGACGCATCCCGCGCAGCTCTCGAAGCAGGAGCTCGGGATGGCGGCTCGCCGCTCGCTCGCGATGCCGGCGTGGCAGCGGGCGCTCGGCGCGCTGGGTGCGCTCGGCAAGCCGGGGCAGCTGGGCACGCTGGGCGCGCCGGTGCAGCGCTCGGTGGTCGCGATGCAGGGCGCGAGTTATCAGGCCGCGCAGTACGTCGAGAAGCTGCTCGCGATGGAGCGCTGGGCCGCCTACGGGATCTCCGCGCGCGGCGGCGAGGCCGCGCTCTCGGCGAACGTCGCTGGCATCACCCGCACGCGCTCGCTCGAGCACCCGCTCTTCTCGGCAGCCTACGTCGGCTGCGGCGCATTCGGCGTCGAGACCTTCGCGCCCGAGACGACGCGGCCGCTCGCCGCGCTGCTGATGCTCCACGATCTCCTGAATCCGAAGGCGGCCGGCGCGCCCGGCCCCGAACGCGCGCGCGCGCCGCAGGCGCTGTTCGCGCAGCGCGTCCACGGCGGCGTCGTGGGCTTACCGTTCGACTTGCAGCCGATGCTCGTCGCCGCGGGCGCGATCGGCTTCGCGAAGCAGCCGGCGCTGCTCGGCAGGCTGCTGCGCCGCCGGCCGCCGCCGGGCTGAGGCCGCGCACTCGCCAGCGGCGCGAGGGCTTTGCGCGCGAGTTGCCGCCTCAAGAGCCGGCCGCTGCGCGCCGAAGAGGGAGCGCCGGAGGGGCGCATGGGCGGCGGCTCGCGACATTCCTTGTTCTCGCAGCGTTTCGATCGCGCGGTTCTCGCGAGCTACTTCCTCGGCGGCATCGTCCCGATCGCGGCTCTGTTCTACGTCGTCAACGAGTACGTGCTGCCGCGCTACGCGGCGGATTCGTCCGAGTTTCTCGCATGGATCGCGGGCGTCAGCTCGCTCGCGGTGCTCTCGCTGGCGGTCTACTTCGCGCTGCGCCGCATCTCGAACGCGGCGCTCGCGCGCGTGCGGGCGGACAACCAACGGCTCGCGAGCCTGCTCGCGGCGTCGCGCGAGCTCGGCGCGGCGCGCGAGCAGACGGGCATCTTCGCCAGCGCGAGCGCGCGCGCGAGGGAGGTTTCGGGCGCCGCGAACGTCGCCCTGTTGCTCGCGAGCGAGCCCGAGAAGCCGCTCGAGCTGCGCCACGCCGATGCGGATTCACGCAGCTGGTTCCAAGCGAACGCCGAGGACCTGCTCGCGCTCGCGGGCGAGGCGGAAGGCAGCGGCGGCGTGGCCGCGAGCGCGGCGCAGCTCGCGATCTCGTTCCGCGCGTCCGCCGGTCTGCGCGGAGCGCTCGTGCTGCAGCACGGCGGCGCGCTCGCCGCCGAGACGTCGGATGCGCTCGCGACGGTCGCCGGCATGACCGGCACCGCGCTGCAGCGCAGCGACCTCGAAGACGCGCAGCGAAACTTTTTTGCGCACGTGACGGAGCTGCTCGTCACCGGCCTCGACGGCCACGTGGTCGGCCGCCGCGGGCACGGCTCGAACGTCGCACGCTTCGCGAATCGGATCGCGCATGAAATCGGTCTCGACGCCGCGCGCAAGGAGCGGCTCCACTTCGCGGCAATGCTCCACGACATCGGGATGATCAAGATCGATCCGTCGCGCCACCTCGACCTGAAGTCGGTGCGCGCGCATCCGGTGCTCGGCGCGCGCATGCTCTCGCGCATCCGGCTCTGGGAGCCGATCGCGCCGCTCGTGCTGCATCACCACGAGCGTTGGGACGGCCACGGCTATCCAGAGGGACGCAGCGGAGAATCGATCCCGCTCGAGGCGCGCATCATCACGCTGGCGGATGCGGTCGATGCGATGTCGCGCGGCGAAGGCTCGCGCGCCGCGAAGAGCGCGGAGGAGGTCGTGAAGGAGCTGCAGCTCCATCGCGGCACGCAGTTCGATCCGGCGCTGGTCGATGCGTTTGCGGCGCTTCACCTCCGGGGTGAGACCGGGCTCGAGTAGCCATCTCGCGCGGCTGGTTGCCCGTCTAAGAGGGGGTTCACGCGCGAGCGACGGCGCGCGCTCCTCGGGTGCCGCTCTCGCTCCGTGGCTCGC